>CAWLAZ010000067.1:0-8115 GCA_963854955.1 Phycisphaerae bacterium
GTCGAGCGGGCAATCGGCGGCATCGCACGAAGCAATAACCCGAACCGCGCAACAACTTCTTCGTCGTGCAACCAAGGTGTCCACTTCGCTGTCAAATGTTTTCGGTCTACTTGCAACATGGTAGGAATAAAACGCTGGTCAATGAGAAGGTCCAGTGCTAACTGCGCCGTGCTTGACCAAAAGTGCATCGTTTGCCCAACTTCAAATCGTTCATCGCGCGCGCGATGCGAAAGAATATTTACTATTTTCGCTGCATCTGCTGGATGCACTGCAACTGTAGGTACTGCAAATTCACTAAGCAGTGGCTCGCTCGCTTGTTCATAGTCACCCATGATGCTCACGAGGCGATCGCTCGGCCACGGTCCAAGCAAATCATGTGGGAGTTTTAAAACAACTGTTGATTCTTCGCACCGATCAAGTTTTATTCCTGCATCAGTTAATGCTTGTACTAATGTTGCGGAGTTTACTGCGTACGGGTGTGCGGTTGCTTGCTCAGTTGCTGCAACTATAGCTTGCCCATTCAATTGGTCGTGTTCGTTTATAGAATTGGGTAACGGCAATGCACTGAACGCTTGTAGCGATTCAGCCCATAAGTGAAGTTGACCAGCCTTCCAGTTGGCGTGAATAACAAGCATCAATTCTCCGTCCATGCAATGATCGCGTTGGGGCTCGAACCCAAGACCGCCTGATTAAAAGTCAGGTGCTCTACCAACTGAGCTACGCGACCGAGAATCGCTCATTCTACACTTATCTGCACCCTTTTGCGAGGGGTAGGCAGTGAAGTTTTTCCATGTTATCGGGTGTAATTATTGAAAGGAATTAAAATGAATGAACATTATCTACCTACTACCTGTACGTTCAAGGAAACAGTGTAACTCGTCCGATAAGAGTGTTAACCGGATATGGCTTTAGGTGGAACCCAAAGCCCAACACTCCAACCGAAGGCGACCTACTCATGGACACGAGTTGAGCTCATCAAGTGGATGTGGTTTTTGACCACAAGCAATATACCTATGTATCGAAAACACGCCAATGCACGCCGAACCCCGACAAACGCCAGAAACCGCCAGAATTCACTCAATTTTGAGCCATTAACGACCGAGAACTCTTGTATGCCCAATAAAAACACCCAAACTCCACACCGCGTTGTCCTTGTAAAGGGCGATCATCAGTGGCGATTCGAATGGCAAACTGGGCAAGAAATCCCCGCGGTAAAAGCAATTACCGAAATTGCCAAATCAAGTGAAACTGATTTCGATTGGTTTGACGCTGCAATGGTCTGCCACGAAATGTCAAAAATTACTGCCAAGGCCGCATAAGAACTGGAATAATTATGAAAAAGAATATTGAACACAACGTACCAATCGTCACATCGTTTCTAGATTACCTCATTGAAGAGCGAGCTTTTAGTGTGTACACAGGTCGATGCTATGGAGTAGATTTACGACAATACCTTGTCTGGATTACTGAAGAACAAAACCTAGCGCTCGACATTCCAGCCGAAACTGATGCGTGGCAACGGTATTCAAGTGGTGAAAAAGAAATAGCTGGGCATGTTGGTCCAGAGACAATAAGTGAACATATTATAAGTGCGGACACGGAATACTTACGAAGTTTCTTGGCGTACTTGGCTGAATCAAGTTACTCCCCTGCAACGATGGCGAGGAAAATTGCAACGCTTAGAAGTTTTTATAAATGGCTCGAAAGAAACAGTTGCATCGATTCAAATCCAATGACGCTCATTAGAACACCGCGGCAAAAGAAACGACTTCCAAAAGCAATTGATGTCGAACAAGTCGAAAAATTACTCTCTGCTCCAAATGACAAAACGCTTCTTGGTGCACGAGATCGTGCAATTTTAGAAACGTTATATTCAACTGGTATTCGCGTCAGTGAACTTGTCGGCATTAACTTTGGCGACATAGACGAAACAGGACAAGCTATCGTTATCCGCGGCAAGGGTCGTAAAGAACGAATTGTGCCACTTGGCACGCACGCCATGACTGCCGTTTCGCATTACCTTGGCATTATGGAAACGAACAATGTTCCAAATAAATCCACTGACCCGCTTTTTATTAACAAACACACAACTCGGCTTTCTACACGCTCTGTGCGAAGAAAAGTAAGCAAGTATCTCGATCAAGTTGGTCTTGACCCTGCAATCAGCCCACATACATTAAGACATAGTTTTGCAACACATTTGCTCGATAATGGCGCAGATCTTCGAAGTGTCCAAGAGTTACTGGGCCACCAGTCGCTGTCCACTACCCAGATTTACACGCACCTGACGACGAAAAGAATGCGTGAGTCTTTTGACCAAGCCCACCCACGAGCTGAAGCCAGTTAATATTTAGGGTCGGGTACTGGACCCGGCGCAGGACCCAGTCCATATCAATTTCAAGTTAAAGGGCGTTTACAATCTAGTAAACGCCTTTTATTACCGTTTTTATGTATTTGTATATGGGGTCGGGCACAGGACCCGGTCCTGTACCCGACCCTGGACCCGACCCTATATTTTAAGGGCGTTGGGCTACGATAAGGGTAATGTCGTCCGTGCGAGGCGCTGCGCCACAAAAAGCAAGGACAGCGTCGCAGATTGCGTTGCAAATTTCAGCGGGGGGTTTCGCACGATTTGCAATAATCACTTTAATGAGCCGCTCTTTGCCAAACATTTCGTCATGTTGCTCGTTCCATGCTTCCCAAATACCATCCGTGCCAAGTACGAGCACCGAACCACTTTCGATTATCTGAGGTCCCATGTTTGTAAATGACCAATTTGCATTGACACCAAGGGGAATATCGTTGCCCGCAAGTTCAGAAACCACGCCATTTGCAGAAACAAGAATTGCTGGATCGTGCCCGGCAGAAACCCAACGCGCCTCGCCAGATTTTGCGCATAACTCTAAACAATAGAACGTCATAAACCATCCTAATGGAGTGTCGTCAACCAGTGCGTTGTTTACATCATGCAACTGTAGCGCAGGATCTTCAACTGACTGTAAACCTCCTCGCAATAATGACCGAGCCGTTGCCATCATTAATGCAGAAGCAATCCCATGGCCTGTAACATCGCCAAGCACTAAACGAAGTACTGTTCCGCATTTTGTAAAGATAAAGTCATAATAATCGCCACCAGTAGCATCGCAATACATACTTTTGCCGGCGATATTCCAGCCTTCGAACGTAGGATTTTCGCTTGGCAATAGGCATTGTTGAATTTGCTTTGCAACTTCAAGTGAATCTTGCATCGCAAGGCGCTCTTTTAACTTTGGAATCATGCCATTAAAATGACGTGTTAAATCACCGATTTCATCAGCACCGCAATTTTTAACTTCAACATCGAAATTTCCAAGCGCAATTGACGCCGTTGCTTTTGTCAGTTGCATAATTGGCCTACTCACCATTTGAGAAACAAGCAACGATATAACTAGAACAACTAGAACAACCACCGCAGAAAAAATAACAATGATCAATGCATTCACTGCCGTCTTTTCATTCAAAATCTTCTCTTTTGCCATCGCTTTTGAGGCAATCACATCATGAGGAACCCAAACTACAAGCGATGCCTTCATGCCAACAATAGGCGCGTATGCGACAACAAACAACTTGTTGTTGGCAACATAATCCATCACCCCGACTGTAGATGACTTAACTCGTTTGTAAAGTTTTTGAAAGTCTTCGGATGTATCTTGAAATTGCTGTTGTTCTACTTGTCCATTCCAATCAATGATCCCCTCTTCCATGCTTTGAGATGCAACCACCGTAAACGCATTGTCTTCTGGGATAATTACACGAACGACTGCCTCTGCTCTCCATACTTCAGGGATAGAAATTTCATGAAGAAGATCCATCATAAAGCGCTCAGCACCAGTAACTCCTAGCAATGTTCCATCCTGAGCAAAAATAGGCGCAACAGATGCCACAACAAATCGAAGCGTACTCGCATCAATCTTTGGCAACGTATGCATGACCTCGCCGTTAGATGTTAAAGCGAGTGTATACCAATCACGCTCGCGTGGATCGTAGCCCTTGGGCATTCTGCCATGCCCCGGAAATGTTCCACCCATGCCGTTGACTGTGCTTGTAAAGTAGCGAGATGCCGGCAATCCTGGTTCCATCGAAATCGCTTGATACAATTTGTTCATCGATTGCAACTGATTTGATTCTTTTTTTGCAATCGCATCCGGCACACCTTCAGAACGAATAATCACCTGCGTTTCGTAAGAGACGGGAGACGAAACAATTGTTCCATCGAGTAATCGACCATCAAACATAGACACTATTTGTAAGTCACCCGGCGCTGTTTCTGGAGTATCAAAAGAGGAAACAGAATAGGTTTTTTGTTCCGGTGGATTTTCTACTGAAAGTGCGCGCGCTGCAGCAATTTGCTGCACGCGAACAACCATATCCAATTGAATTGTACCAAGACCGATAATTTTTCCATTTTCATCAACTATTTCTTGGAGTTGTGTTTTTGCATTTTCTAGCAATACGATCGCGGTGTCATCTGCAAGCTCTGCCCCTAAATCTGCCATCGAATACACACTGATAAAACCAATAACTAAAGTTGGTACTACTGAAACGAGTAACAGCAGAAGCAATAATTTCGTTCGCAGTTTCATCTTGAACTAATTCAATCTTGCGAACTTTGCAATAAGTCGTCAACTGTATTGAAAAAACGATTCGCTTCATCTAGTAAACGAGCAGGAACGATTGTAGTGTGCACTGAATCGAATGTTGCAGTAGGTGGGTTATCTTGGAGAAGCTGGATTGAAAAAAACCATTCCCTTTGATCAACTTGTTCGTTTTGAAGTGGCAACAGTAAAGAACGAGCAAGTGATCTTCGTACTTTTATGTTTCCGCGCGACGCATCGTCATCGACAAGATTCTCCATAACTATCCACCGTTTTCTCGGATCAACGGCATCGTAATCGGGCGCATTTGCTGCTGCTACCATCGCAGTCCATACAACGTCGCGCGTGTTATTTGGCCATGTGTGCTGCGGCGTAGAACACCCAACACAACATAGTACACATGCAAATAAAACTATTCGCTTCATTCCGATTCCATTGCTTCTTCAGAAATGTCCCCATTTGTATACACATTTTGCACATCTTCATGTTCTTCAAGTGCATCAATAAAATTAAGCATCTTTACTCCTGTTGCTACATCGCACGCAACAAGGCTTGCTGGAACCATTGTGACCTCAGCGCTCATTAACTTAATTTCCGCATTTTCAAGTGCTAGTCTTAGTGTTAAAAAATCTTGTGGCTCGCAGGTTACTTCCCAACCGCCATCGCTTTGCGTGATATCGCTTGCGCCTGCTTCAAGTGCAACTTCCATAAGTTGCTCTTCGTTTGTTTCGCCATCTTCAATCAAGATAACTCCAGTGCTCGTAAAACCAAATGCAACTGATCCTGGTTTTGCCAGATTGCCGTTGCCTTTTTCAAACAACTTTCGCATTTCAGGTGCTGTTCGTTTTACGTTGTCCGTCAACACATCCACAATAATAGCGACACCGTTTGGACCATACCCCTCGTACCGCACTTCTTCATAGCGAACACCTTCATCGCCCTCGCCACTTGCTTTTTTAATCGCCTTTTCGATTGTGTCTTTTGCCATGTTGACTGCTTTTGCATCAACGATTGCATAACGAAGCGTAAGATTAATGTCTGGATCGGTTCCGCCATTTTTTACCGCAATCATTATTGCCCGACTGCATTTAGACCATGCCTTTCCTTTTACGGCATCTTGCCTTGCCTTACGGTGTTTAATATTTGCCCATTTACTATGACCAGCCATATCAGTTTGCTCCGTTTATCTGTACTCTTGCAGAAACTTCTGGCTCTTCGCCATTGTTTATTGCTGCTAGTTTTCTCATTATATTGCGAGCCAACTCGCCTAATTCTAAATCATACATCGCTTCTGGAGTAGCGACAGAAATTCCCCATACTGAACGCACCATATTGTTGTACCCCTCTAGATATGATTGCTTTGATTCATTCGTGTTTAACAGCGATGCTGCTGTTTGCCACGCACGCAATGCACTTGCTTCATTGCCAAGCATCCAATACGCGTCCCCGAGATGGTCGTATGTTTCAGCACTCGGCCGAATAGAACTCTGCAAAGATTGAACAAATAATGGAATTGCTTTTTGCGGTTCTCCATTAAGGGCATACATCCAACCCAATGTATCCATGATGTACGATTTGTCGGGTTCTCGTTCATAGGCATACTTACAAAGGGAAATGACCTCTTCCGTTGCGCCATCTCGAATAAGTTTCATCCATGCAAGGTTGTTAACTGTTAAAGCATCATCTGGGTCAATTTCAAATGATGCAGTATTTAAATTCACCGCGCCGTCCACCGCGCCAACGAGAGACATTGTTTGTGCCGCAATAGAAAGTGCTTCCGCCCTGCTTACTGGTTCATTCCATTTTGGCGCAAGAGGTAATAACTGACCATCAGGTGAAAGTTGTACATATACTTGGTGCGTTAAAGAGCCATCACCATTAGAGGCTGCTTCAAGCAAAGGAAGCACGGTTAACAATGACCCTCGGACTTTTGGGTTGACATGCGGAGCGCCTGCTGCTGCAACTTGCGTTGCAATTTCAGAAGCACCAACATCAACTAGTTGTTGCAGAACACCAAGCCATGCCGCTCGATTTCGACTATTGATTAAAACGGATACTGCTCGGTCAAATGAATTCTGGAATTCTCTTCGAAGCGCGGCAAGTGCTTCTTCGTGCTGCTCAAATGTAAGCAACGCGAGAAGCGCGGCTTCACGCAGCAGGGCCTCAACTTTATCTCCATTGTTATGGAGCCAACTTCTGGATAACCCACGAAGTGCCGAATCAATATCACCCTTTCGTGCATCCGCTAAACCGACTACGAGTAATCCGGCATGATGCGTCGGATGCCTTCGCAATACTTCGCGCCATGCCTGTACAGAACTGTCCACTCTTCCAATTTCAGACAACGCAATTGCAAGACCAACCCAAGGAGCTGGCGAAAAAGAATCTAGTTCGGTAGCTCGGCTGAAATGGCTCACTGCATGCCCGTGTTTACCTTGGTCAACAAATTGTTTTGCCAAAATATATTCACGTGCGGCTTGATGTACCGTTGGTGCTGCCAATGGTTCAGCCACTTTGCCAGCAAAAGTAACAAGGAAACTCTCAACATCGCTGGGCTGTGCACCACAAAATGAAGTTACGAAAAAAAGTATGGCTGCTACAAAGCAATGCCTATTCACTTTTTTGTTTTCTTCTTTGTCGTCTTTTTCTTTGCTACTTTCTTTTTAGCAACTTTCTTCTTCGTCACCTTTTTTGCAGCTACTTTCTTTTTAGTCGTCTTTTTTGCAGCTACTTTCTTTTTAGTCGTCTTTTTTATTGACGATTTCTTTGTTGTTTTTTTCTTTGGTGCAGATTTTTTCGTAACTTTCACAGCGACTTTTTCTGTTACATCGATAGCATCTGCAACAACTATTTTCTTAACCGGTGCCTTTTTAGCAACCTTCTTTTTAACTTTTTTCTTCGATGGTTTTTTCAAAGGTTGTTTCTCAACCCAAGCTTGTAAGCTTGCATGCGTTCCCAAAACTTCTGTTGCTTTGATTTGTCTCCCAAGCCATGCCGCGGTATCCGAAACGTCTGCATCTTCGTGCACAATACCGTTGGCAACCAATGCATTGAGGGTGCGCTCATCAACTGGAACTGCTGCTACTTCAAAACTCAAAGAGATAACGCGGTTACAAACAAACGGCGTAATACCGCTGAGTGTTTCAAAATACTCACGAATGTCTCGCTTTCCAGCACCTTCTAAACTGTTCACTGTCACACTATGCTCGCGCTTATAAATTGCATTCAAAACTGCTTTTAAACGCTTAGCGCGATCTTCAGCTTGGGGATACGACACGCCAATAAGCTCAACCATTTCAAACACATGGTTCATCCGTAAATCATTCATGTCAACGGTTGCAGATAGCATTTTCTTATATGCTGTTGTTGCTTGTTTTGCCGTTGCATTCCAAAGCAGGTGTGCATAAACAACTTCGCCGATGGCACCGTGTTCGCTATGAACAATATCTTCGGTGGGTAACTTCTTAAGAAATGTTTTAAA
>CAWLAZ010000068.1:0-8010 GCA_963854955.1 Phycisphaerae bacterium
GGCCACTTGTTGCCGCGCTTGGTGTTACACTCGCTTTTGCTGGCTTTTTAACCACATTGCTTGTTGGCATTTCAGGCGGAATACTTTGCATCATCGGCTTTGTCGGTTGGTTCAAAGACAGATTCCCACAAGACATCGAACTTGAAGTCGAAGTATTGCCCCACCACATTCCTTCTGAAGTCATAACCACAAAATCGACGCACGATGAACACCCACATCATCGAGCAATGCTTCCGCTTAATGTGCACCGCGCACAGGCAGGCATTATCGGAGGGATTGCGGGCGGGATTGCCATGCTAATTGTGGCAGTGATCGGAAGCGTATATATGCATGGAAGCCCTTGGTATCCATTCAATGTTATGAGCGCATCCGTAATGCCTTCCATTACAGTAGATGGCTTACAGAATTTCAGCCTTTTTGCACTCATCGTAGCCCTTGGCATTCATGCAACACTAAGTGCTTGCATTGGTCTTGTTTACGGCGTAGTCCTTCCGCTTCTACCTAAACATCCAATCGTATTAGGCGCGCTTATCATTCCATTCATTTGGAGTTTCCTTCTTTACACGGGAATGAGTACCCTCAACCCAGTGCTGGACGAGACAGTCAATTGGTGGTGGTTCATTTTTGCGCAAGTTGTCTTTGGCTTCGTCGCGGGTATTGTTGTTGCAAAAACAGAGCGCATCAGTACCCTTCAATTCAAAGCATTTGCAGAACGCGCTGGCATCGAGAAAGGAAACGAATGAACCAAACACTTTCGATCCTTTTCATAGCATTATTGCTTTCAAGCTGCGGCAAACCGAATCCAGACGACCGGAATATTCGCCCCAGCGAAGTGCTTGATTTCGATACGCTTTTTGCGCAACGATGCGCTGGTTGCCATGGCAACGAAGGTGTAGGCAGCGGTTCGATTGCATTGCACGATCCTTCCTATCTTTCCATCACTGGCAAGTTAACCATCCGCGATCTTATTGTTCACGGGCGAGAGGGAACGCTTATGCCTTCTTTCCAAAGCAATACAGGCAATCCATTGACTGACGCGCAAATTGATGCCATCGTCATCGGCATGTATGACAAATGGGCGGGCGACGTGCCTCCCTATTCAAAAGGCAGACGGTACGAAGTGCAAGCTGGAGACCCCGCCAAAGGCCGAGGCGCATTTATCGATTTATGCAGCCAGTGCCATGGTCACGATGGACTTGGTAATGATGCGGGTTCTGTTGTTTCCCCAGATTACCTTGCACTTGTCAGCGCACAATATTTACGAAGCAGCATTCTCTTTGGAAGGCCTGAACTTGGCATGCCACAGTTTGCTGGAAAAATAGATGACCAAACAATTGATGATATTGTTGCTTGGCTTCAAACGCATAAAAAAGCGGAAGTAATTACACCATGACTCGACGAACACTTCTGAATCGACTCGCGCTCCTCATAAATGGACTTGCCGCCGTGCTTGTTGGCGCACCTTTAATCGGTTTCATCTTTGCACCAGCGGTTAAGAAAGCAAAAAACAGATGGATTTCGCTTGGCAAAATTGAAGATTTTACCGTTGGGCAGACTAAGCTTGCAGAGTACATGAATCCGTTCCTTGTTCCATGGGATGGAGAAACAGCAAAAGTTCCATGTTGGGTACGACGTGTTGATGAAACAACATTTCAAGTCTTTGCGATCAACTGCGCGCACCTTGGGTGCCCGGTAAAATGGTTTGCGGAATCGGAACTTTTCATGTGTCCGTGCCACGGCGGTGTTTATTACGCGGACGGCTCAAGAGCATCGGGGCCACCCCCGCGCGGTCTTTTTGAATACAAATACCGGGTCGAAAATGGAAACCTTGAAGTCAGCGGTGGCCGTCTTCCAACCATTCAGGAGAGCGTCTGAGTGTTGAACCCACTGAAAAAAATGAGCAATTGGGTGAACGAACGCATGCAATTGCAGGCCTCGCTTGGGCCACTCATGTCGCACCGCGTTCCGCTTCGCGCGCGTTGGTTTTATGTTTTCGGTTCAGCAACGCTGACATGTTTCTTGATGCAAATCCTCACTGGCATTATGCTCACCACTGTCTACGTTCCAAGTGCAAGCGAAGCATACCAGTCACTTGAATACTTAAATTACACACAACCGCTCGGCTGGTACTTGCGTGCATTACATAACTTCTTCGGCAATGCAATGGTCTTTATGCTTATTTGCCACCTCGTCCAAGTGGTTATTTTTGCTTCGTATAAATATCCTCGAGAACTTACATGGGTGTTTGGTGTGGTGCTTTTTCTTTGCGTTGCCGCAATGGCATTCACAGGGCAAGTGCTTCGGTGGGACCAAGATGCCTACTGGGGACTTGGCATTGGTGCATCCATGGCTGGTCGAGTTCCTCTCATTGGCCCTTACCTCGTGCACTTAATGCTCGGCGGTCCAATCATTGGCGGAGAAACGCTTTCTCGTTTCTTTACACTTCATGTCTTTGTACTACCGCTAACTATTGCTGGAACTATTTTCGTGCACGTCATGCTTGTGTTAAAAAATGGAATTTCCGATCCGCCAAAAGCCGGAACACGGGTCAACCCTGCAACTGAACGCGAAGATTACGAGAAACGAATTTCTGGCGATGAAGGCACCACGTTTTTCCCTACGCCAATTGCACGTGATGCCATCTTCAGCGGCGGGCTTGTTATTGTTGTTGCTGTGCTTGCCGCGATGCTCGGGCCATCAGGACCAAACGGCATTCCGGATCCAACGATCATTGACACCTCACCAAAACCAGACATTTGGTTCATGTCCATTTTTGCTTCTTTAGCATTGCTTCCCCCAGCAATCGAAACATTCTTAATTTTAACTTCGCCAGTCGTGCTTGTTTTGGCACTATTTGCTGTGCCGTTTTTGAGCAATAGTGGAGAACGCCACATCAGCAAACGACCCTACGCAGCCTTAGTCTTAGGGTTTATACTTATGGTCTACATCGTGCTTACCGTCCTTGGGTACCAATCTCCTTGGTCACCAAAAATGCAAGCATGGAGTAGTGACGAAACCCCTGTTCATTTTATTGAAGGCCGTACGCCGCTTGAACTTACCGGCGCAGTTACATTCCAATACAAACAGTGTCGCAATTGCCATCAACTCGACGGCATAGGTGGCAAACGAGGTCCAGCACTCGACACTATTGCCACGCGCAAAACCACACCTGAACTAATCCGTCAAGCTGTACAAGGTGGTGGAAACATGCCAACATACGGGCATAATCTTTCGCCCGAAGAACTTACCGCGGTTGTAGCATTTCTCGCAACCTTGCATCCAGAGAATCAACCGCAAGCGCAAACCGCTGATAAAACCTTAAACCCAACGACTGACTAAACTGCACGCATGTCGGACACGTTGCACGTTGCACTGAGCGCTTGGAAGCTCGACTGGGTCGCCTTGCTTGGCGTCCTGTTGATTTGCTTTATCTACATTCGTGGGTGGGTGGGGTTACACAGAAGGCAGCCAAATAAATACACCGCCTCTCGACTTACCTATTTTATAGGTGGCGTCTTTTGCGTTCTCATTGCTGTGGTATCACCACTTGATGCGTTCGCTGGAACATTATTGCAAGTACACATGGCGCAACATGTGTTGTTAATGATGGTTGCACCACCATTACTTTTGCTTGGTTGGCCAGCACTTCCTTTACTTTGCGGTCTTCCCAAGACCATCCAAAAACATTGGCTTGGTCCGTTTTTAGCTTCAAAAGGCACGAACACATGTGCACGTTTTTTTGTGCATCCCCTCGTTGCATTACTACTATTTATAGTCACAACATGGGGATGGCACCACCCAAGCGCGTACAGACTTGCACTTGAAAGTGATGCATGGCACGTTATCGAGCATGGTTGTTTCTTGGGTACAGCATTGCTCTTTTGGTTTCCTGTTGTAGCTCCTGAACCATCAACACCATGCTGGCCTCGCTGGGCAATGATTCCTTATCTTCTTGTTGCTGATATACAAAACACGCTATTCTCTGCTTACTTTAGTTTTGCAAACGAGCCAATATATTCGTTTTATCCTGATCTTGGTTTGTTTGGTACAAGCATCATGCGCGATCAGGCTGCAGCTGGTGGCCTCATGTGGGTTTCAAGTTCAGCTATTTTCCTAATCCCTGTTGCATGGATATTGCGCGACATGTTGGCAAACAAATCCAATATGCAAACAGCACCTATACAATCCCTTAAGCCAAAGCTGGTGAAGAAACGCACAATGCGATGGCTGTATGCAGCGGGAACAAGAAAAGCGTTGCAAACGTGCATGCTTTTACTCGCGCTTGCTGTTATCGCAGATGGTTTTCTTGGCCCCAACATTTCACCTTTAAATCTTGCGGGCATTTTGCCATGGATTTGGTGGCGCGGACTCGTCATCATCGCCATTCTCGTTGTAGGAAACCTCTTTTGTTTTGCGTGCCCTTTCATGCTTGTTCGAGACATTGCAAAAAAACTACCCATCGCAAGAATACGATTCCCCGAACAACTCCGAAATAAATGGATTGCCGTTTTCGTTTTTATCACTTGGCTTGTTGTGTACGAAGTCTTTTCACCTTGGGCATCTCCTGCGTTTACATCATGGATTCTCATTGGCTATTTTGTGTTTGCATTCAGTATTGACGCATTCTTTCGTGGCGCAACGTTTTGTAAATGGGTTTGTCCAATTGGACAATTTCACTTTGTGCTTTCTATGCTCTCCCCGTTTGAAATACAAACTTTACGAAAATCTACTTGCGACAATTGCACAACGCAAGACTGCCTGCGCGGGAATGAAACATCGCCGGGCTGTTCACTTGAGTTATTTGTGCCCACGAAGCAAGGGAATCTTGACTGCACCTTCTGCATGGATTGCGTTCGTGCATGCCCACACGACAATGTGCATCTAGCACCAACATTTCCTGGAACAGACCTCATTAAAACAACGTATCGCGGATCGATAGGATCACTTGAACGGGCAGACTACACCGCGCTTATGCTTGTCGTTGTCTTTGGCGCATTTGCAAATGCTGCCGGCATGATTGCACCTGTAATTTCAGCAATAGACAGCGTTTCATTCTGGATCGGCGCACCATCGCCTAAACTTGTCACTGCACTGTTTATACTCACGAGCGCATTTATTCTTCCAAGCATATTGTGTTTCACTGCAAAAATATCTTCCCGCACTTCACTCAAAGTTGCGTGGCACCTTGTGCCTTTGGGCGTTTCGATGTGGGCAGCACACTTGCTTTTTCATTTTGTGACAACATACAAAACAATTGTGCCCGTCACGAAGCGCGTGTTCTACGACCTTGGAATTTTCCAATCACCAGACAGTCTCTGGTCCATCGCATCCACACCTTCATGGATCATCACGGGTGAACTGCTGTTGCTCACCTTGGGTTTCCTTGCATCGTTTGCGCTCTGCCTTCGGCTGACAAAAACAATTTCTCAGCGCCTGCCTTGGTGCCTGCTCTCTGCATTGCTTTACTTCTGCGGGGTATGGATTCTGTTGCAACCGATGCAAATGCGAGGCATGCTCGGATGATGCGTGCTTTTCTCATACTACTCCTATGCATTTCTCCATGTGGTGCAGACAACGGGCACCTTCTTACTTCGTACAAGACGGACGAGCACAACGTTGCTGTTTTTATTGAGCCATGGCCAGTGCGTGTTGGTGAAGCACAACTTCGTGCACTCGTAACCGATCACTTTGGAAACCTTATAAAGGACCCATCTATACTCCCCTTTGGTGGCGCCCTAGAACTGCTTTCATTTGACGCACCAACCAAGCACGAAATTTCCTATTCACTCAATGGCGTGGAGCAACCACCCATTACCATTGAAATTCTCCCAAAAGCAAATGTCCTCTTCCTCTATTGGGAGATATGGCTATTCTTGCTTTTTGGACTCTTATGCATCATTTTGCGAGAAAAACTCGCCAAACACCCTTCGCGCAGGTATCCTAATAGGTAAGGAAATAGCAACTATGGCAAAAGCAATAGCAGACCCAGAAGAAATTAGACGATTCGCCCACGACCTCAAACGTTTTAACGACGATTTAACCCACCAACTGCAAATCATGCGCTCTCGTATGTCTTCCCTTTCGCAGAGTTGGCGTGACCAAGAACAACGTAAATTTGAAGAAGAATTTGATTTCACCGTCAAGGCAATGGATCGTTTCACAAAATCATCCGCTGAACAAATTCCATTTCTTCTTCGAAAAGCTCAACGTATCGAAGAGTATCTTCAACAACGGTAACGCATGGCTCAATCTGCAAATGTCCGATCACTCGAAACGTTAATTGAGTTTCGCACTGCCCTCATCAAATATATCGATAAGGCAAAGCGATCTATTTCGACTGCCGACTCTGAAGTTTCACGCGCGCAAATTTGGTTGCAATCAACCCAACCACTTCACTGGAAACATGTGATTCGCCGATCAGAGGAAAAACTTGCGCAAGCAAAAAGCGAATTGTTTCGCGCAACTATTTCACAGCCCGACAATCCACGCGGGCCAACAGACCAAATTCGTCTTGTCAAAAAACGACAGGCAGAAATAAAATTCGCAGAAGACAAACTCGAGAAAACAAGACGATGCGCTCGCCATCTTGAACACGAAATGAACGAATACCGCGGTGCCATGGCACCGCTAAGCACATCGCTTGATGGCGACATGGACAAAGCCGTTCTCATCCTTGAGCGATCAATCAAATCAATAGAAGCGTACTTAGCAACAACCGCTGAATCTGCCCAGGAAATTCTTGGCAGCCCACCAGCACTTGACTCCATCGCACAAAAAGGCGATGACACAAAGGAACAACAAGATGAGCATGCCAACAGCGACAGCCCAGTTGACGAAAGCAACTAAAGCACTTCTGTACCAATGGGAAGTTGCCTCTGAACACTGGAATGATCCAGTAAGTAAGCGACTTGAAGAAAAACACATCGAACCACTGCTCCTAGCCGTTCGAAGTGCAATCGGCGCGATGGATTCGATGGGCGAAACTCTCGCCAAAGCGCAGAGCGAATGTTCCTGACTGCTACAATGCGACCACAGTTTCATTTATGACATATTCATCCCTGCACCATCAAAAAAAACAAATCGAATCCATCCGGAAATTGATTCGTGAAACCACTACGAGCGAACGCGAACTCAATGACCGCGTCAATATTGCTCGCGCCAAAGCGCTAAAAACTAAAACTGAAGACGCTGAAGACACTGAAGCTCACTTTACTCACCAACGTGAAACTGCCTTGCAAAAAAAAGAAGCAACGATTGCAAAAGTCGAGAATCGGCGAGAACTTGAACCAAAGCTCCTAAAAGAACGGCATGAACAACGCATCATTGAAATCAATGCGCATGCAGAAGATCTAAAGGAAGAAACTGAGACCAAATTTAACGAAGCCATCTGGCTTGCAGAATCTGTGTACGAAGGCGCAATCTCCGTACCTCGCGAACGAGCACAAGACGCACTCGATGCGCTCGAAGATTGCCAAGAAGCCCTGAGAGCACTTGTCGAAGAAGCGCCAAAAACACTTTCAAAGTTAAGGCAAAAGACAACAAACACAAAGGACGCTGATACTGCCTGCGCCTCCACGATCGATGATAGTATGGAAAACTATATACAAGGCGCCACGCAAGCCCTCGATACCATCCAGAATGACCCAAAAGCAAAATGGTGTTCTGGCTTTAGACCTGTTCTTATTGTTTTAATCACAACTTCAGCGGGTGTTGGCGTGGGTGGCGCCTACACTAATTGGTCGCCGACAATGCCGCTCTTCGCTTTTTCCATTGGCGCAATGCTGTTTGCAATACTGGCAATCGTTGCGACCTTCGCTTCGGGCAGAGACTCTGTCAAGAAAAAGTACACACAATTCTCCTCGTGCATAGAACTTGCAAAACGTGCGTACGATGCATCTATGGTATCCATCGATCGCAAAAGACGGGCACAAGAAAAAGGCGTTACCACAACCCGCGACATAGAAATCAAAAAAGCAGAAGACAAATATAAACCACGCCTTGTCAATGTTG
>CAWLAZ010000069.1:0-7799 GCA_963854955.1 Phycisphaerae bacterium
TTGACAGAAATATATTACGCCTTGCTCGGTATGAAATAGTTTCGGGCATGACACCACCGATTGTTGCCATCGATGAGGCCGTAGAAATTGCTGGAATATATTCGACAGAAAAATCACCTTCCTATATAAACGGCGTGCTTGATGCCATTTTTCATGACAAGCTTCCACCAGCGCGTACGGTTGAAGCGACGGACGAGAAAGCATAAATGGGTCTGTTTCGCGCGACTGTTGCTGCACTTCGAAGCGGGCTTTCTAAAACACGTTCTGTTCTTTCAGCTCCACTTGCAACCATGCGTGGTCGAGTTATAGATGCGCAAACTATTGATGAACTCGAGCACCTTCTTCTCTCCTCTGATGTTGGTGTCACAACGACCGACGCGATTGTGCAAGATTTACGAGATGAAGTTGGCAGCGGCGCGCTTAAGGACAAAGATATACTTGAACTGTTACGCGAACGACTCATACGTCGGCTTGCGGATAAAGATAGGACTATTGCAACTGCCGACAAATCCCCCACAGCGATTCTTGTCGCTGGTGTAAACGGCGTAGGCAAAACAACAAGTGTGGCAAAAATTGGGCGTGCATTAAAAGATGAAGGACGAACGGTTCTACTTGCCGCAGCAGACACATTTCGAGCTGGCGCTGTTTCGCAACTAACCACATGGGCTCATCGACTCGACATAGAAATTGTCAAAGGGGCGCAAGGCGCCGACCCCGCGGCTGTTACTTTTGATGCTGCAATCGCTGCCATAAGCAGAAATATTGATGTATTGCTCATTGACACCGCTGGGCGTTTACACACACAAGAACCACTCATGCGCCAACTTGAAAAAATACAACAAGTTACAGCAAAAAAAATCGACGGCGCACCGCACGAAATATTGCTTGTGCTCGATGCAACGCAAGGGCAAAACACCCTCTCGCAAGCGAAGAAATTCGCAGAATCCATCGATGTAACCGGTATTTTTCTTTCAAAACTCGATGGGACTGCGCGTGGTGGCATCGTCTTTGCAATTGAGGATGCAACGGGTATTCCTATCAAGCTCATCGGTATTGGTGAACGCCCTGAAGACGTAGAACCCTTCGATCCT
This sequence comes from Phycisphaerae bacterium, assembly GCA_963854955.1. Taxonomy (GTDB): domain Bacteria; phylum Planctomycetota; class Phycisphaerae; order Phycisphaerales; family SM1A02. The sequence goes on from CAWLAZ010000069.1 coordinate 1,092, forward strand.
GTGTCGTTTGTTTCGGCACTCATCGAAGACGGCGCATAGACTAAATAATGCCCCTAATGAGCGCTAGGCGATGTATCATCCCACTATAGTGTTCGTCTCACAATACATATTTATTCTTCTTGCCTCAATGGCGATTGCGCCATCGCTTGCTGATGAATCCATCCGTGAAGTTCCGATTCGAGGTGATCGACTTTCAGGCATCGTGCTTCCTGTATTGCCACGAGCAACAGACATATCCATTTCTGCCTTGCGCGCCCATGCTTGGACAATTGATGACACGAAACGACTTCTCCTTGACAGCAATGTTTCCATCACCATTGGTGCCTATACATTTGAAGCTGAAGCAGCCGTTGTCTGGATCAATAGAATGCCCACCGAAGCGGGTATTGTTTCTCAGATTGCTGTGTACCTGCCTTCTTTTTCAAAATCTTCCAAGCTCAGTTCACTTAGTGCAGAAGGCGAGAACTTACTCGTTGTCGGCAGTACACTTGGCAGCGTTTCTTTGGATGTAGCTTTGCTTACACCATCAAAACCAAAAAATAAAACTTCCTTGCTTGCAATTGCAAAACAACGATTCGCAGCGTACGCGCGTGGTTTAAATGCACCAACGACAAAACTTTCCGAACACCCTGTTGTTACTTCCATTCCAACACCATCGACAGCTACAAACGCGGCGTTTGTCGAACTTTCGGTCGAAGAAAAACATCCTTGGCTTCAACCAAGATCTGGCGTTGTTTCCATATCCGCCGACCTCGTTGAACTTCAAACAAATACAAAAGAAAACACGGTCACGCTTGAAGGGCAAGTACGCATTCAATTGCAATCATCAAACTCAGTCGATGATATGCAAATGTCCGCTGCTCGTGGAATCATCTTCTTAGACGGCGGGAGCGTTCGCGATATCGCTTCGGGAAGCATTGATGTTTCAGATATACACGGGATGTACCTCGAAGGCAATGTAGTTATTCATGCCAAGAGTGGGAGCTACCTCGTACGTGCACCGCAAATCTATTACGATTTCGACTCAGGCAAAGCAGTCATGCTTGAGTCTTTGTTGCGTACCTACGGCAATAAGGGGCGAGTATCTATCTACATCCGAGCCAAAGAAATGCAGCAAATTTCAGAAAATCAATGGATTGCAAATGATGCACAAGCATCCACGAGTTCGTTTGCGACACCAGACCTTGCAATTGGTTCTGCGCAACTCGCAATTACGCAACAAAAAAACGGTGATGCTTATATTCAATCAAGCCACAACACCGTACGACTCGGAGGCACGCCTGTTTTTTACTGGCCGTACTTTGCGGGTAAAGCGGACGAAATCCCAATTCATAATTTAGTCAATGGCTACTCTGAGAATTACGGAAACTTCATCGAAACCACGTGGGACCTTTTCACGTTACTTGGCAAGCCCCAACCAAGTGGTCTTTCCCTTGATCTGCAACTCGATGGATACACTTCTCATGGCGTGGGTATTGGACTCAATGCAGACTACAACCGAGACGGGACAGAGGCCGACCTCGATTTGTATTTCCTTACTGATGCTGGCGATCAAAAAACCTCTTCCGGCAGAACAATGACCGTCCCATACCACGAACGTGGATATGCACTCTGGTCAAGTAACACACAACTCAGCGCATACTGGACCTTGCAATCACAACTCAGTTACATCAGCGACGCTTCGTTCATATCCGTCTGGCGACAACCTGAATTCAGAGAACATGCTGAGTACGAAACCAGCGTGTACGCAAAGTACCAAAAAGAAAATGCAGCATTTACGGTACTTACTAAAAATAGTTTGAACGACTACATCTCAAACAGTTGGTTGCTCGCTTCAAGACAATACACCGTGGATAAAATGCCTGAGGTTGCTTACCGAACGTACGGTGGCTCCGTGTTTAGAGACATGATTAACTGGACAAGCGAAACGCGGCTTCTTCGCGAGCGAATGGTTTTTCAAAGCGGATCGCCCAACAGCGTCGGACTTAATCGAAATGCGTTTCTTCTTCCAAACGGCTCTGCAATCGGCGGGAACGACCCTATCTCAGATGTACTCACCGCTCAAGGGTTAGGCGATGAGTACCAAACTCGTTTTGTCACTCGCCACGAATTCACTATGCCAATGAATTTTGGCGGCATTCATTTCACGCCTTTTGCAAGCATGCAAATGAACTGGCGTCTGGATGATGAAAATACGGAAGATAATCCGGACGCGGATTACTGGTACAGAACAATTGGCTTTAGAGCTTCGACGCAATTCAATCGGATTTACAATGGTGTTAACAACGAGTTACTCGACGTCCACCGGCTTCGACATGTCATCGAACCATATCTCACTGTATGGAACGGAGATACTGACCGCGACGATATCATGGCTGTTCAGCAATACGACGCAGAGATAGACAACCTCTCTACGGGTACCGCTATGTACGTAGGTGTCAAAAACAAACTGCAAACATGGCGTGGTGGGCCTGGCCGATGGTACCAAATCGACTGGCTAACTATCGACACAGCCTTACTGTTTGCAAGCGACGACGCCACCCAGCGATACGACAACCCGCAATTCTTTAATTGGCGACCTGAATATTCTTCACTTGCTGATGCGGCAATTGTCCGTGGGAAATGGCAGTACAGCGATGGGATTGCCTTTACAGGTAACGGCACATGGGATTTAGACGGAGGGAAGCTTTCCCGTGGTTCCATTGGTGCAGAGCTCGACCACGGACGGGATGTTCGAACGTATATTGAATATCGTGAAATTGCCAATACGAATGACCAATTCCTCACCCTCGGTATGCGGTACCAATTGAGCAAACGGTACTCGTTGAACTTTACACCTACTTGGAACTTCTACACCGAGGACTTGTCCTCTTTAAGTTTTACTGCAACTCGACACTACCCAGATTTTGATTTAACTGCGCAAATTACGCAAAACCAAATCATAGACGAAACCACCTACGGCTTGCGTTTCCGTCTTCTTAAGTTTTAACTCAACACCGTACATCTCAACCACCACAAGGCCCAATCACTTTTCCTTTTCAAAGTGACAGTCACTTTGAAAAGGTGTAAAGCAAGAAGAGTTGTTCAAGTTGGGAAATTGTAAGGGTCGAAGGACGGGCCTCTGCAGAAATACCATCGGGCAGCACAACATCTCTTCCAATAATTGAACCAAGTTGCTTTCTTCGTTTAGCAAAAAGACCTGTCACAAATTTTGCGAATCCATCGTTGTCCGATGCTGGCTTTACCTCTTTAGGCACCACACGCACACAAGCACTTGTGATTTTGGGCTGCGGCCAAAAACACGTATTAGGTGCTTTGGTAATCAAAGAAACATTCCCCAATCGTTGCGCAAGAATTGAAAGCACGCCCCAGTTTTGGGCGTCTACTTTTGACATCAAGCGTTGCGCCACTTCGTATTGAATCGTCACGAACTGTCCAAGACAATTCTGGTGATTCGAAAGCAAGTCAATCATCAGAGGGCTTGCAATTTGATACGGCAAATTTGCCACAAGTTTCCATTTTCTATCGCCCAACGCTTCAGCAACGTCTTGGTTTAGCTTTTTTTTAGAGAGGCAATCACCATGAATCAACGTAATCGTATCGCCAAGACGATCGGTCAACAATTCCGTCAAACCGCGATCAAGTTCACAAGCAATAACGGTGCACCCGCGATCAAGCAGCGTTTCCGTAAGCGTGCCTGTGCCTGGACCAATCTCGAGCACTACGTCCCCCTCAGAAACACCTGATGCATCAACCAATTTATTTAAAATATTATGGTCATGCAGAAAATTCTGTCCAAGACGATGCAACGGCGATAGGCCATACGCTTGCAACATGGACCGGATTTCACTGAGCTTTTGCAGGGCTACGCCTTCCCGAGGTATTCGCCACTCTCAGTATTAATTTTTACTACTTGGCCAATTTCGATAAATGGTGGAACGCGAACTCGAGCCCCCGTTTCAACTGTCGCTTCCTTCAATTGATTTGTAGCAGTGGCCGCCTTTGGCTGATCTATTGTTTCCGTAATTGCCAATTCAACAGATGCAGGCAATTCAATCCCCAGCGAACGGCCATCGTAGATAAGAATCAACACATCAAGGCCGTCCTTAAGCCATTGACTCTGGTCTTTTTCAATCACATCACTGCCAACTTCAAGTTGGTCGTATGTTTCATTATCCATAAAAACCCAAGGACCTAAGCCCTGCCCGCTGTTTTCATAAAGGAACTGCATTGGGCGACGGTCAATGTTTACCGCTTCAATCTTATCGGCTGTATTAAATCGGTTTACTTTAATAGTGCCTGAATCAATTGCCTTCATTTTTGCTTGCACATATGCAGGCCCTTTGCCTGGTTTCACATGGTCCGTGCCAATAATGACTTGCAGCTTGCCGTCGTAAATGAGGGCTTGGCCTCTTCGTAATTCTGATGCCTTAATTGTCATACTCGTATCCTTTTGCTTTACATTTAATGAGCGATAGCTTCAGCTCTAACTTCACGTAGTACTGTAACTTTAATCTCGCCTGGGAATGTCATTTCTTCTTCAATACGCGCAGCGATTCGCTTTGACATTGCGAATGCTTCACCATCAGAGATAGATTTCGCATCAACAATAACACGAACCTCTCGCCCTGCTTGGATTGCATACGATTCTGAAACACCCTTTTGTTCTTTTGCGAGTGTTTCAAGCTGCTCAAGCCGTTTCACATACATCTCCATCGATTCACGGCGCGCGCCAGGTCGCGCACTACTGATTGCATCAGCTGCCATTACAATTGGTGTGTAGGGTGTCGTTGCAGGTATATCACCATGGTGGCCTGCGATTGCATTTAGAACTGCTTCAGATTTTTCGCCAAACTTGCGACAAAAATCCATGCCAATTTGAGGGTGCGTGCCATCGATATCATGATCCATCGCCTTGCCGATATCGTGCAAGAACCCGCAACGTCGCGCGAGTTCGCCGTCAAGGCCAAGTTCATCAGCAATCACTTGGCAAAGAAAACCTACCTCAACAGAGTGGCGCAAAATGTTTTGTCCATAACTAGTTCGATAATGCATTTTGCCTGCTGCTTCAACAATTTTCGGGTGCAGACCACGAATGTTGGCTTCCATAACGGCGTCGTTCCCCTTTTTAATAATTGTTTCTTGCACTTCTGCTTTTACCGTTTCAACCACTTCTTCGATTCGGGATGGATGCACTTTGCCATCAGAAACTAATTTTTCAAGAACCTTGCCAGCAATCGCTCGTCGAATTGGATCGAAACACGAAACAGAAATGATTCCAGGTGTATCGTCAATCAAAATATCAACGCCAGTCGCTTGTTCAAGTGCTCGAATGTTTCGACCCTCGCGACCAATAACTCGACCTTTCATATCATCCGAGGGGATACGAACTGAGCGAACCGTTGTTTCTGCCACGTGCTCCGCAGCGTAGCGCTGTATTGCTTGCAATGTAATTTCGCGGCTTTTTCCGCGTGCTTTCTCTGTTGCTTCATCAATAATTTGTTGCATCAACTCGTTTGCATCGCGCTCTGATTCGTAGCGAACTTCTTCAAGAATAACTTCCTTCGCCTGCTGCACCGTCATGCCTGAAACTTCTTCAAGGCGTTTGCGCAACGTATTTCGTTCTTCATCAAATACATTCTTATCATTTTCAAGCGAAGCCGTTTGCGTATCTAAATCAGCTCGAAGCGTGTCTAGTTTTTCTTGACGCTCCGTCAACTGATTCATAAGTTTTTCAATGCCCTCTTCGCGTTTGATAAGTCGAGCTTGATCTTGCTTAATCTCTTTTTGGGCGTCAACCGTTTCAGCTTCGATCTCTTTTAGTCGCCTTTTTGCATCGCGCTCTGCTTCAAGTTCAATCTTTTGCTTGATTGATTCACCTTCTTTTTTGGCGGACGAAACGGTTTGCTCAGCTTCTCTTTTTGCTAGTCGAAGTGTTCCGCCCGTCATTGCACGAAGCATGAACCACCCAATTGCAATTCCAAGAAGAAGGCTACCGATGCCGATGGCTATATTTATAATCATTGATGTATCTGCAGAAATGCTCTGCAGCCCTTATACAAGGCATGAAAGCCAACAGGTATCTACACCAATCGCCAAGCACACGTAAAAACGTGCGCTAACAAGAACTGATTTGTCGAGCCTGAATGGTAAATGCTCAAATAACTAAATCAATCTATCAACCGCTTAAATCATCGCTAAATGCCCCTCGGGTGCGGTTGCCGGTGTAAAACCGGTGCAATCGGTCATGAATTTGTTGACCGAGAAATTTTTGTTACGCCAAACGTTTCGCCGTAACATCTGTAAGCGTGTAGTATTCCACGACAGAGCGCTTTCGTCAAGCAATTTTATAGAATTCCCCCTTATGCCCCAATTTCTTCACTGGTTCTTACGTTTTAGTGTTCTCAACCCCATTTGCTTGCGGTTGGTCGGCACTGCTTCAAGACGAAAACGCGATTTATACATACGAACCGGCTACGTCGCCATTCTTGCGGCGGTGCTTCTCTTTGGCTTACTTGCGATTACTGCGACTGGTCGATTCTCGCTTCGGGAACTTGCTGCAGGAAGTGCAAATGTCTTTGTCTACCTTTGCATGTTGCAACTTATCCTCATTTGTTTACTCACGCCAATTTTTATGGCAGGAGCTATTACAAAAGAAGCGAATCCAAAGACATGGGACATCCTGCTTACAACTCCACTCTCTCCCTT
>CAWLAZ010000070.1:0-7743 GCA_963854955.1 Phycisphaerae bacterium
TGGGGTCAGACCCCAGACCTAACCCCAGACCCGATCCCAGACCTGACCCCACACCACCTTGCGCCCCAAGGGTGTCGGACTCCTTGTAAAATAATGGGATGAAAAAACACTTGAAATGGTTAATGGAACTTACCGCAATCCCAACAGCTGCGGGGCAAGAAAGACGCGTCATCGAATGGATAGAGCAATGGGTGAAGAAACAGAGCGGTATAGCTCTGAAACGTGACAAATTCGGAAATTTACTCCTCACTCAAACACGGAAATCCTCTAAGAAATCCATATATATCACGGCCCACTTAGATCACCCAGCATTTGTGGTGCGCAAACAAATTGATGACCAACACCTTGAAATGGAGTTTCGCGGTGGTGTAAACGATGCATATTTCGTAGGCGCAAAAGTTGAGGTGTTCGACAACGATGACAATGGCTACATCGGCACGATTCAATCACTTGAACCAAAGGCAAAGCCATTCAAGCGAGTCATTGTAAAACTCAAAAAGGGAGTAGCAGGAATTTTACTCAAGGATGATATTGCAAGGTGGAAGTTCGACCCGCCTGTAGTTAAAAATGGATTGCTTCATGCTCCCGCGTGCGATGACCTTGCTGGAGTTGCTGCGGCTCTTTGTGCCCTAGACAAAATAAAAAGACTTCCCGCTCTTGGACACGTTGGTATCTTACTCACCCGCGCGGAAGAAATTGGATTTGTTGGCACAATTGCAGCCGCTAAAAATCGGTCTGTGCCAAAAACATCAAGACTACTTTGTCTTGAAACATCAAGAAGTTTTCCAGAGTCGCCAATTGGTGGTGGGCCTATTCTCCGAGTCGGCGATAAGACAAGTGTCTTTGGACCTGATATTACAAACGCGGTATCAGAAATAATGAACGCTCAAAAGAAATTGACGTGGCAACGGAAACTGATGCCCGGTGGAACATGCGAATCGACTGCGTTTTGTGCATACGGCTATTTGTCAACATGTTTATGTCTTGCACTTGGCAATTACCACAACATGAAAGATATAGATGGAGTTCTGCAAAAAAACAAACCCGCGAAAGTCGCTCCTGAATTTATTTCAGTCAACGATTTTCACGGGCTTGTTGAGATGTTAAAAATTATCTGTCGCGAACTAGACAAGCCAAGAAAAGCATCACTTCGCAAAGGACTAGACGCTCGACTAAAAATGTATCGCAAACTCCTTAGTTAGAAAGCACGAGCTCGACCATGTATTCAGCGGCGGCTTCTTCGTTGCCTTCTTCGAGCATAGTTTGTATTGCAACCATTAATGCAGCATTGCGCGCAATAGGTCCTGCCTCTTCGATAATAGATTCAAGGGCAATCATTCGCACTTCACCTTCGAGTTCATCTCGAATCATATGAATTCCCATCAGCGCGACTGCGTCTCTGTCATCAAGTTGGCTAGCGACTTTACCAAGCAAGCCAAGTTCTTTCATGAATTGCACTTCTTCAGACACATCATGTTCTTTTTGGTTTCCGCCTTTGCCGTGCTTTTGATGTGGTGGTTCTGAATGCCATTCACCGTGCTCGCCACCATGCATCATTTTCATCGTATGCATTTGCATACGATTGCCGTTTCCGTGTTCTGAGCCAATCATGCGCATGGCGTGTTCCATCATGTCACCTGATATATCACCTGACATGCCATCAACTTCTTCACCATTAACGATGACAAGCATCTGAGCGTTATCGCCATCGGTATGTAATCGGCGCATGGTATTTTCTTCATCATCGCCAAATGCCATAACTTCTATGCTTATTTCACCATCCATGTCTTCTAATTCCGCGCCACTTAATATGTCCTGTATATCAATAATTTGTTCTTCCCCATTCACCATGACGACTATTTCTCCGCCATCAGCACCAATCATTTGCACAACGTGTGCCATCATGTCATCTGGAAGTCCATTAACTTCTTCCCCGTTGATAGTAATGGTCGTTCCATCGTCATCAACAACAACATTAACATCCAATTCGGATGTCGCCTCTGCGGTAGATGCCATCGTTGTTTTTTGCGTTTTGTTACACGCAGGAATAAACATCATTGAAGAAACTGCGAGTATTGGTAGTATTTTTTTCATGCCCATCTCCTTATAATTATTGGGAATTGTGATAATAACGGAATTAAAGAAACGCAATTGCTGAATTACTCTTTGTTTCCAGAATAGTCTATCGAAACACGTTCTATTTGCGTTTCTGTTGCATTTAAAGTTATAAGCACCATGGTTTGAAGTGTGAGTATTTCGCCTACTTCGGGCACATGCCCAAGGTTTGCAAGAATAAAACCAGCAATGGTATCGTATTCTTCATCCTCTGGAAATGCCAAGCCTAATTCATCGTTCAAGTCATCAAGGTTATACCGCCCATCAACTTCCACAAGCTTTTCACTGACTCGTTTCAATGCGGGCTCGTCGGCTTCCGCATCGTCGTGTTCGTCCCGAATTTCTCCCACAATTTCTTCAAGGACATCTTCGATAGTCACAAGACCAGCCGTTCCGCCGTACTCATCTATTACGACGGCCATGTGCACTTCACTTTTTTGAAAATCAGCCAACAGTTCTTGCACTGGCTTTGTGTCCGGAACAACAATTGGTTTCCGCAAAATACTTTTAAGATTAAAACCGTTCGCTTCAGCACCTAAAAAACCAACCAAATCTTTCACATAAAGAATGCCAATAATTTGATCGAGATTCTCTACAAAAATTGGAATACGCGAACGACCCGATTCTAAAACAAACTTTCTTATTGCAGAAATATCGTTTGTCATCTCGACACCTTCGATGTCGGTTCTGGGCGTCATAATTTCACCAACATCTGTGTCGCGTAAGTCCACAACATTTTCTAACATTTCGGCAGCTTCGGCGGGGATGCCGCCTTCACGTTGTGAATGTTCAATCGAACGAAGAAGTTGCTCTTCAACAGTATTTAATCCATCGTTTTGTTTTAAATTCGCACCGGTTAATCTTCTAATAATCTCTGTAACAACATCTATCCACCATCGAATTAGCGGGTTTAACATTGAAGCAAATCGAATAATCCACCAGCTTCGAGTCACCGAACCAACAGGGACGGTTTTTGCGATGACTCCAGCTATAACCGAAGCGAAAACCCAAAGCACGACAAGCGAAACTAGGGCGCCAGAGATATACATCGTAACCGTAATTGGATGATCGCCAAACAATAGAATAAACCCGTACATCGTCGCTATAAAACTTAACCCTTTTAAAAGAGAAATGGATTGCAATACAGACTCATACCGTTGTTCTATCCAAAGTCCGCGTTGTGGAGTTCCAAGTATTTCCATTTCATGCCTCAATACCAGAGGCGTTGTCATAATCATTGCGCGTTCGATTGTTGCAAGCCAAGAACTAATAACGACAAGTAAAATTATTGAAACCCATACTACACCAATCATGTTTCGTTACTCCACACTTTACCGATGCCAATCCCAGAAAGCACTCGGTCTTCTTCCGCATGCATTAATGCGTGCGCTGATTCGTCGTGATCATCGAAACCACAACAGTGCAAAATGCCGTGCACAATATAAAGAAGCACCTCGTTTTGTACTGTGTGCCCTCGTTGGCTCGCTTCTCGTTTTGCAACATCAATACAAACAGCAATGTCGGCGCATACGGAATGCTCCGCGCTGCCGTGGTCGAATGTCAATACATCGGTTGTTCCATCAACTCCAGAATGTTTCACGTGCAACTGCGCCATTTCAACATCACTAACTACACGAATAGAAACATCTGAATACTCGCGATGCAAAAAACCAAGCGCATTGCATGTTTGTTCTTGAAGCCAGATGTAATCGATTTCAGCATCACCTTGGACGGTGATGTTTGTCGGTGGAGGTTGGTCTATTTGTTCTTTGGACTCTTCCATTGCACTACACAATATACAGGTAAAACTTGCAAAAACAAGTTTTTGCTGTTATTTTGCCTCAATTGGGGTTATTGGAACCAATGATGGCTTACAACGGGCTTCAAATTCGCTCATGTACTTATTAATAATCGTACGCGTTGCCCAACTATTGCCGTCTGAAAGACCACAAATTGTTGTGCCTGGCATAATCCCCATTGAGTTTGAAACTTCTATAACTTGATCAAGGTCTTTCATCGTCCCTTCGCCAGATTCAATTCGGCAAAGTAATTGGTAAATCCAATCAGCACCTTCGCGGCAAGGAGTGCATTGACCGCATGATTCATTTTTAAAGAAGCGTGCAATATTTCGTGCAACGGCAACCATGTCTGTATCCTCGTCAAAGATAGTTGGACAAGCAGTACCAAGGCCCATGACGCTGTACTTGGTGCCTATGTCAAAATCCATTTCGGCATCGTACTGGTCTGGACCAAGAATACCCATGCTTACGCCACCTGCGATTGCGCCCTTGAACTTTCGTCCACCCTTCATGCCGCCTGCGTGTTCTTCAACAAGTGTACGAAGTGTAATTCCAAGTTCTGCTTCAAAAACATCTGGATTGTTTACGTGTCCCGAAACGCCCATGAGTTTTACCCCGAAACTTGCTGGCCCTCCGATGGTGGATACGCAACCAAGCGTCTTCCACCAGTCAGCGCCTTTTTCAATAATGAGTGGTAGTGCTGCAAGTGTTTCCACGTTATTAATAATTGTTGGCCTTCCAAACAATCCACTTACAGCGGGAAATGGTGGTTTAATTCTTGGCCAACCGCGTTTGCCTTCAACTGCTTCAAGTAACGCTGTTTCTTCACCACATATATACGCGCCTGCTCCACGGTGCAAAAAGCATTCGACAGCGAAACTGCTTGCGCCATTCATCAAGCCTTGAGAACCAAAAATTCCATTTGCATACGCTTCATCAATCGCCGTTTGTATTATTTTTGCCTGCTCAGCCCATTCTCCACGAATGAAGAAGTATGAAATATCAAGACTGCATGCATAACACGCAATTGCCATTCCTTCAATGACGGAGTGCGGATCAAAATCAACAAGCAGACGGTCTTTGAATGTTCCTGGTTCTGCCTCGTCACAGTTAACGCAAAGGTAGCGTTCTTTTCCATCTGGTTCTGGCAGGAACGTCCACTTAACGCCGCAAGGGAACCCTGCACCGCCTCGGCCTCGAAGCTCGGCATCTTTTACTATGCTCACCACTTCGTCTGGTGGCATGAGTAATACTTTTTTCAGTGTGGCATACCCGCCAGTTGCAACATAATCATCAAATGAAAGTGTTTTTCGTTGCGAACGGTCTGCGGGGATATTTCTTGTGAGGAGTCGCTCAGTCACTTTTTATGTCCTCTTGTGCAATTTCTATTTCTTCGATTGTTGTCCGTCGAAGGGTTATATTGCCTTCTGTTTTTTCTTCAACCGTTCGCTTAACTTCGTTCGCCGAAGAATCGCTTTTGACCGCCTTCACGATATGGCCAATAAATTCACCTAAACATCGTGCTAAGGGTTTTTTGTCATTTGTTGCCATCATGATTCTTTGCTCAGTCGATCGATGAGTTCATCCACTTTAGAGATAGAGAGGCTGTTGTATTGTTTGCCATTAACAAGTGCGCAGGGTGCATGGTCGCATGCGCCGATGCATTCCATGCCAAGCAAAGTAAACTTGCCATCGGCAGTTGTTTCGTGCACATTTACACCAAGCCGAGACTTAAGGTGATCCATAAGGGCTTGATGACCACACACTTCGCATGCGATGGATTGGCAAATGCCAACTATGTTTTTGCCAAGTGGTTCGCTTGAATAATCTTCATAAAAAGAAACAACGTCCGCAACTTGCGCAGGTGTGATTCCAAGGACCTTTGCAATTTCAATCATTGCTTCCCATGGTACATATCCATACAAATGTTGAACTTCGTGCAGCGTCGGCATCAACGCGCCTTTGCCTGTTGCGTACCGAGGCATAATTTCCTTTGTTATTTTTTCCAATAACGCTGGAGTTAGATAAGGCACATCTCGTTTTTCAAGTTTCGTATTTGCTGATTGTTTTGCTATCCAGGCCATAGTTCTTCCTTACCGATCTAATTCTGCAGCTATGATATTTAACGAACCCAAAATAGCCACAAGGTCGGCAAGCTGGTGCCCCTCAAACATTTTTGCAAATATTTGAAAGTTGATAAATGAACAGGGTCGTGGAGCTACTCGCCATGAGTTTGGTCCACCATCAGTAACCAGAAAGAACCCATACTCGCCATTGGGGCCTTCAATTGCTGCGTAACATTCACCAATAGGGGATTCCCACCCTCGATTAGGCATGACCATTTCAAATTGTTGAATTGTGCCTTGAATCGAATTGTACACGTCTTCTTTTGGTGGCATTATTACGCCGCCGCTTGGGTGTACATCCAATGGTCCCTGAGGGATGTTGTCTATAAGTTGCCCAATGATGTGACATGATTGTTTAATTTCTTCAAGACGAACGTGGTAACGCGCAAGGCAATCACCTGTAGTTGCAATCGGCACATTAAACTCTACTGCTTTTGCGCCTTGCCCATCCCAGTTATCTGCATAACATAGATAGGGTTCGTCCTTGCGAAGATCTCTTGTGACGCCACAAGAACGAGCAAGCGGACCAGTCAAAGACCATGCCGTTGCTTCTTCTTTTGTAATCGTACCAATGCCTTCAACACGGTCGATAAAAATTCTATTTGTGTTGAGAAGTGATTCAATATCACCGATTGCTTTTGGCATTCGCACATCAATAAAATTATGCACCATCTTTTGGAATGTTGCTTCACACGGCAAATCATTTTTCAACCCACCGACACGTGTGTAGTCTGGGTGAAAACGCTGTCCGGAAACAAAGTCCATAATGTCGTACACATGTTCACGTTCATTGAATCCATATAAGAATCCCGTGAATGCACCAAGGTCAAGCGCGGCTGCGCCAACACATAACAAATGGTTTTGAATTCGACCAAGCTCACATAGAATAGTTCGTATAACTTTGCAACGAGGAGTCAAATCAATATCAAGTAATTTTTCAACTGCATGATGCCAAGCGATGTCATTAACAATCGGGCTGATATAATCCATCCTGCTTACCGTGCACACATATTGGTCAAAGTTATGGTGTTCACCCAGTTTTTCAAAACCACTGTGCAAATAGCCAATATGTGGTGTTGCGTTGACCACGCGTTCGCCATCGAGTTCTAAAACAAGTCGAAGGGTTGTGTGCGTAGCCGGGTGCTGCGGTCCGAAGTTCAAAATCCATCTATCTTCGCATTCCGCGCGACCCTGAAGTTCATCAAGCGTCTCGATGTCAAGATCGTACGCTTCCTGCATTGGTGTAAGTGTGTAAGCCATTGGAACGAGGCATTATAGTGCCCCTCGCACTACTTTTGGTCAGTCCCCCAAGTAGGGACCAAAAATCAAACCCGAAAAATGGCACCCATTTTCTTGCCCATGAGGACGCTCGCGCCGATAAGCGTGACCGCCAAGAGCGCCATGCCCCAAACACCCATCGCGCTTGCGATATAGGGGCCATCGCCAAGTCGTTCAAAAAGGGTATAAATCGCTTTTGTAATTGGATAATGCGACTCACGTTGCGCCAAAATCAGAGAATCCGAGACTTCGAGCATTGCAAAACTGAAGGCAAGAAGTCCGCCCGCAATAAGGTTCGCCATAATCAAGGGAATAATAATGGTACGCACTGCGCGCACTCGCCCAGCGCCAAGATTCATCGCAGCCTCTTCTAGTTCACTGCTTGTTTGCTCAAGACCAGCAACTACAGAACGGACGACATAAGG
>CAWLAZ010000071.1:0-7703 GCA_963854955.1 Phycisphaerae bacterium
ACAGAAATGCGGGTCTGAAAATCGGCAAAGTACAACTTTCATCGGCAATCGAATTCGATTTAGAAGCAAAGAAAGATACGTCCTTCATACAAAATGAACAAACTTATCTACATCAAACAACTGTGCAAGCCGACGATGGCATTCGGTTCTTTGATCACTATTCAGATATTCCAAACGAGATAAAATCGGGCAATTGCCGAGTGCATTTCCACGTGCCCATTCATAAAAAACAACTAGGCGAATTACACACTACACAGCACGACCTGATCAATTCTATTCCCCTACTTAAAGAAGCGGGCGCAACCGATTGGGAAGTTGAAACGTATACTTGGAGCGTAACGCCCGAAGAACTACAAGAAGGCGAACTTGTTACTTCAATCACAGAGGAGCTTGCATGGGCATCAAAGCAAATCAGCCAATAAGCAAATCACAAGCATGGCTTGGCATGATGCGAATCAGTAACGCGCCCACTATCGTGAGTAACATTTTGGTTGGTAATGCGATTGCAATGCAATCTGATTATTTTGGATGGAATCCATCCTACGATGTATTTTTTGCGGTCTGTATTCTTGGCATCTACTTCGCAGGCATGATTCTCAACGATGCCTTTGATGCAACGCACGATAAAAAACATCGGCCAGACCGACCTATTCCAGCGGGTGTAATTAAACGATCCTATGCTTGGGTTGCAGGACTGCTCATCATTGGTGCAGTGTCAGTGTTCAGCTTAGGGCATGGCGCGGCATCTGGTCTTATGGCACTGATCGTTGCAGTTCTTTTATATACGTTCTTCCATAAATGGATGATCCCTGCAATCGTTTTTATGGCACTCTGCAGAGGACTTGTCTACCTTGTTGTTGCAAATCCAATCGAGGGAGAGGATCAAAATCAATTAATTGTCTTTTGCATCGCGCTCGCTTTTTATACCGCGGTGCTCACATTCATCGGTCGATTTGAAAATAAGAAAAATACAAACTACGACTGGGTAGTTTGGTTACTGATGCTGCCGCCTCTTTTTGTCGTGGGCACACACGTATCAAACGCGTGGTTTGCGATATTGCCCTTCTTATTCATGTCGTATTGGATATGGCGCGCATGGAATAATTTCAAGTCGAACAAGAAAATAGATGGCATGCATCGAATACTCTCGGGGTTCTGCCTGCTTGATTGTGTGCTTGCCACATCTCTTGAACACTATGTAATCGCTGGATTATGTGCACTTTGTTTCATCATCACGGTTGGGTTTCACCGTAAAATCCTCGGTACATGAAACGCGTTGCTGTCATTAATGTTGTAGGTCTCACAGAAGCCCACCTCGGTGAACACACACCAAACATTTCTGCTCTTGCGAACGCTTCGTCTGTCACTAGCCTTGAGCCGCCCCTTCCGGCTGTAACCTGCACCGTGCAGAGCACCATGCTCACTGGATGCTCTCCCAAAGAACATGGCATTGTTGCCAATGGATGGCACGAACGAGAAACGAATGAAACTTTTTTCTGGCGTCAAGCAAATGCATTAGTGCGGGGCGAAAAAGTCTGGGATGCACTTCGGGACAAAAACAATGCGTTTACCGTTGCCAATATGTTCTGGTGGTTCAACATGTATTCATCTGCTGACATCGCGGTAACTCCGCGGCCAATCTATTGTGCTAACGGAAGAAAAATTCCCGACATTTGGACATCGCCGCATTCCTTGCGTAAAACATTGCAAGATATATTGGGTCCATTCCCACTCTTTCATTTTTGGGGACCTATGGCAAACATACAGTCAACGAAGTGGATTGTTGATGCAACTATTGAAGTCGACACCGACAATCAACCAACTCTCTCGCTTGTGTACATCCCACACCTTGACTATCCACTGCAAAAACTTGGCCCAAACCATCCTCAAATTGCAGATGAGTTACAGGCCATGGATGCCGAAGTTGGCCGGCTCATACATCATTACCAACAACAGGGCGTGCAGATTTGTGTGCTTAGTGAGTACGGCATAGAAGAAGTCAACGGCGCAGTTGCTATCAACCGCCAGCTGCGTAAACATGGCTTGCTTACTGTGCGAGAAGAACTTGGTCGAGAATACCTTGACGCTGGAGCGAGCCATTGTTTTGCTGTTCCAGATCACCAAGTTGCGCATGTCTATGTAAAAGATACAAGACGCATCAACGATGTCGCCGATGTTCTTCGAAACACAGTTGGCATTGAGTTTGTCTATGTTGGGGACGAACGCGGTGCACTCGCTCACGAACGCTGTGGCGACATTGTTATTGTTTCAAATCACGACAAATGGTTCTCGCACGATTGGTGGAACGAGAACGCTAAAGCGCCGGACTACCAATCCACTGTCAATATCCACGCCAAGCCCGGCTACGACCCACGCGAGTTGTTTCTTGCTGATGGGTGGCGAGGATCCAAAGTGCGGATTGCGCTGAAGGTGCTTATGAAAAAACTTGGCAGCAATACCCTTCTTGATGTCATCACTACCGATGTTTCAAAAGTCAAGGGTTCGCACGGTAGAACTCCCACAATGGGCGCGCCATCTCCGATCCTCATCGCACCACCGTGCGCAAAAAAAATGCCGCAGTCTCTTCCGGCTGCGGCACTCCACACTCTTTTACAAGAGTGGATTAATTATTAAAATTTGAATTCATGCTTGTCATTACAAGCACAAGGTCCATCATGTCCACCACACCGTCGGTGTTTATATCACCCGTGTTTGGTTTTAGACAAGCAATCAACTGGTCTTCGCACGTCGAGTTTGGTCCAGTCCACGAACCGCCTGCTGAAATGCATGAACGTTCATCGACAATTAAACAACCAGTCCCAACACAGCATGCGCCTGTTTTTTTGCCCTGAGCAACCATGTAACCGCCCGAGCCGGAAATCGTGTCGTGCTCCATTATAAACGTGCACTCTTCATCTACAACCGTTGCGCTTTTGTATCCTCGGTAAACAGCGTTGCCACTAAAGAGCGCAACGTTATCACGAAATACAGTGGCGACTAGTCTTCCTCCACTGTCGTAATCGTATACGCCACCACCATTGTATTCTGCTCGGTTGTGCGCAAACACGCTATTTATAATTCGAACATCCGAACCAAAGTTGTACATTCCACCGCCACCGTACGTTGCGCTGTTGTGCGAAATTTCGCAATTAATTATTTCTGGTCGACCACGACCGTTGTAAAAACCGCCACCCCGTTCAGAAGTGTTATCTTTAACGATACAATTTCGCAATACAGTGTTTGATTGTTCCCCGTTAAATACAGCACCGCCTTGATACTTCGCCCTGTTGTTCACGATGATGCAATTCATGATGGTCGGACTCGAATGCAAGCACAAAAGACCGCCGCCAACTGCTTCTTGTTTTGAGTATAAATTCTCATTTCCCGTTCCGCCCGTAATCGTAAACCCATCAAGAACTGTACTCGGGCCTTCGCCGCTGATGCATTTCACGACACTGTCGTTCTGATTCCATCCGTCAATAGTTGTTTGTGCGGCACCCTTTTCACTTTTAAGTGTAATCGCCTTGCCGTTAAAATTGATTGCTTCGTCGTATCGACCTGGGGCAACCAGCACGATATCATCGCCCTGCGCTCGATCAATTGCTTCTTGAATTGTGGGAGCATCCTTGGGGACTAAAATAGTCTCCGCTATTGCCAATGAATTTGTGCCCAACACTGCGACGGAAACCCCAATAGCTGCTAATTGACTAATTGAATTGGAAATATATTTTCTCATGCTCATTGACTACTTGAGTAGCGTGCCCACCAAGGCAACAGGTACATTGTACCATTGATTTGTAAAGTACTATAAAGAAAGAGCTTAAGAGAGACTGTATTCAGCCCAAGGCGTGTTAATCTGGGTGCTTTAATCTCAAAAACACGGCTAAGGACCGCATACATACCGATTGTACGGCTTGTGTTTTCGTTATAGGACTTCGTTTGTAGTGGTAGGATACTCCTCTGATGAATGATAGAACGCGACGAATACAGACCCTTGACAGTACGGCGCAAGAGGCATCTGCGTTCGTATTATCTCACTTTTTGACACAAAACTTCACTATATCATCAAAAAAAGATGGTTCTGAAGTAACGACCGTTGATATTGAAGCGGAATTGAGGGTTCGAAAGATGTTACTCGATGCATTCCCTGAAGATGGGTTTCTTGGAGAAGAGCATGGGGAAATCACTGGAACAAGTGGATACCGCTGGGTCGTAGACCCAATTGACGGCACGGCTTCGTTTATCAGGGGTGTTCCACTCTTTGGCACACTCATCGGACTTGAGTTTTATGGCGAACCGATTGCTGGCATCGCCACCCTCCCTGCTCTCGATGAGACCATATCTGCAGTCATCGGCGAGGGAGTCACTCATCAAGGGAAAATCGGATCGCATGTAAGCGTAACATCTTCGCTTCAAGAAGCGATGATTTGCACGACGTCGTACGATTATTACAAACTAACCAATTCTGTGCCGTTGTACCAAAAAGTATTGCAAGCGAGCGGTTCCATCCGCGGATGGAGCGATTGCTATGGATACATGTTGCTCTGCACAGGCCGTGTGGATGCTGTGGTTGAACCCCTGCTTTTTCCATGGGACATCATTCCTTGGCTACCGATTATTAAAGAAGCAGGCGGGAAATACACTGAGATTTCGCAAGGCGGCATTGCTTCAAACGAAATCCTGCACGACTCCCTTTGTCTTGCTTTATCATGCACTGCATGACACCATTACCTATTGAAGAAACTATTCAAGCACTCGGTGGATGCGAACGCGCAACCGCCGGTGTACACCGAGTCGCAAACCGATGGCACGAATCGGATGGCGACGGGGAAACATTTAAAACATTCTGTGAAAATAGTTTTGTAACAAGCGATGAAGACCGATCGCGTTTGCTTGACCGGTACGAAAGTGCGATGGGTTCCATTGGCGGCCACCTATACGAAATTGGAAGGCACCTTCGACGGTGGACTGATTTGCGTGGCGATGAAATGCCCGAAGTCGATAACGTCATGGCAATGTTTGATCCATGCCCAGACTTATCTGATCAATTTTACAAACAAAAAATCGCGTTCATCGCGCTCTTGAACTTTGTGCGACCAAGCCTTGAGGCAATGTTACGCGACGGTAAAGATTGGTCTATAAATCAATGGGCTGAAACTCGCATAGGAAGGGCATTCGGGCCACGTGTCCCTGCTGAAGTGAACGACCGCGCGCGCAAACTTGAGCACAATGCGGGTATGTTTGTAAGTGAATTCCATGTACCGGTTGGATGCATGGTTGACATAAACGGCAAGTCATGGTTTGAAAAAGATAGAAAACTTATTGCGCACTGGTTGATTCGAGAAGAAATCAAGGCAGGGTATACACAAGAAGGCGGTCTCGAAAAACAACGCGCATTAGCATGGGTCATGGGTCGCCATATTGACGGAACACTTCCAAAACAAATTATGGATGAAACATGTACAGGTGCATGGAATCCGCAAAAAAATACAATTGATGGCGGAGATGCAGGAGAGCTGCTTGGGCCTGTTCGTTACGAACAATTAAACATACAACGATCTGTTGCGGTGGATTACGATACGTATTACGACGAACACCCAACAGCAATTGCTCGGAAGTTTGATTTGGAACGTGAAATTCCTGAAGAAACGGTCGAGAAACTCATGATTGACTTGCTCGAAGCGCCAGCGCGGAAAGATATCGCGCAGTACATGTCTGACAAACTGGGGAGGCCGCTAGAGGCATTTGACATTTACCTTGAAGACATCAGCGAAGGCGCAAGTTCAAAAGAACTCGATGAAAAAGTAACTGCAATATTCAAGGATGAAATTGAATTTCAAAATAAAATTCCAGAAGTACTTCGCGGTCTTGGGTATACAGACGAAGACGCAGAATTTCTAGGTACTCGAGTAAACGTAGAAATTGCTCGCGGCGCTGGGCACGCAATGCGTCCTGGTATTCCAGAATACAACGCATGGCTTCGCACAAATCGTTTGGACGATCGCCTCGGTTGGGATGGTTTTGATACAGCCATGCATGAACTTGGGCATAACCTAGAACAACTTATCTCAACACACTTTGTGCCACGACCATTGCTTCGCAATGTGCCCAACACGGCGTGCACCGAAGCGTTCGCGTTTTTATATCAAAACAAAGCTAAAGAAGTTGTGGGTATTCCTGAAGACAATGAAGCAAAAGCATTTGCGCTTGCTTCTGTTGAAGGGTTACTCTCAGCGTGTCAAATTGCTGGGCCATCGCTTGTCGAACTTTACACGTGGCGATGGTTATATGAAAATCCAGACGCGACCAACGAACAACTTCGAGACGAGATGCTTTCAATTGCAAAAGAAGTTTGGAATAAGTATTTCAAAGAATATTTTGGCGATGATCCGTACCACATTCTCGCTGCGTACCAACACATGATTGGGTATCCGCTTTATTTGCCTGACTACACCATTGGGCACGTCATCAGCCACCAAATAAAATCGCACATGCGCGGTAAAGATTTAGCCACAGAAACGAAACGAATTTGTTCCATCGGACGGCTTACGCCTGACCAATGGATGAAAAACGCTGTGGGCAGTGGCATTTCAGCGCAACAGCTTATTGATGATGCCACCATCGGTCTCTCCCAAATTTAATCTACCCGCGGTAGATTAAATACCCACAAATGAGGTGGGTACTCGCGGTAGATTAATCCCAGATAAACGTGGGGCCGGCATCGTCCATCTCCAAGGTATACCCAAGGATGGCGTCGTTTGACGAATAGGTTTCTTCCATGAGAAACAAGTTGTCATTGGCAACTCCATCTCGGCGGCGCCATTTAGAGACAACAGAAGTCCCTTCAACCCAAGCAATTGAATTATCAGAATGCAACACCCATCCACGCCAAACACCGTCATCGTCAACCGTCATTGAGTTTGCACGTTCATCGCCATCCATGGGACCGCGATTTCCCATTATTGGAAAACGTCCCGCTTGTGTGTTCCACCGTCTTTTAAGCCGTTCGCCGAACAAGGGCATGTGTGCATACGATACATTTGCGATATCAGACAAATCAACAGAGAAATTAGAATCCCAATCTTGCGAACGATAATCAATCTGTGCCTTTTCAACCCAGCCGCGATCGCCCGGTGAAACAAGTTGTTCCGCCTTGGCTAAATTTTCCAGAAGCATTGCAGACCAAAAATTGGCAGACGTATTGTCGTACACATCGTTCGACCTTGACAACACACTTGGCGTCAAAAACTGATTATGCTTATCTGACATTGCATCAATCGTGAGCGCTTGCCCAAGCAATTGCAATTGAATCTGATCTTGCATGCCCCAAACTGATCCTTGTGCTGATTTGCCTTTACCGCCTGTGACTGCTTTGTCTATAGACGACATATATATAGACATCATGACAACCATGCAGGCTAGAGAAACCAGAATGCCAATGAGAGAAAAACCGTAATGATTTCGAACCATAGCAACATCATAAAGGAATAATTGACGAACAGAACTTAAGGATGCCGTTGAGAATGAGATCAACGCTAGGGTCAGGTCCTTGCGCAAAACTTTGTTTTGCTTTGGAGGACCAGACCCTTAACTGAATGGGCCGGCCCGGATTCGAACCGGGGACCGAACGATTATGAGTCGTTAGCTCTAACCGCTGAGCTACCGGCCCTGTCGCCAATGTAAAAATTGGCCAAGAGTTGGCA
>CAWLAZ010000072.1:0-7699 GCA_963854955.1 Phycisphaerae bacterium
CTGGTGGGCTAAATGCATGGACGTGCACTTGCGGGAATTTTTCTCGCAACAAGTTAAGTAAATCGAGGTACCACGAAAGAGGCAGATCGGGATTCATTCCGCCTTGCATTAATATTTGTGTGCCACCAATATCTACAATTTCCTGCACTTTTTGAAGCAGGACATCGTAATCAAGGGTGTAGGCATCTTCTTCGTGCCCGTCTCGACGAAAGGCACAAAAAGTACATTTTGCGGTGCAGATATTGGTGTAATTTATATTTCTATCAACAATATAAGTACGAATAGAATCGCCATGTAGTGCTCGACAACGTTTGTCCGCCCATCGACCTAGTTCGGGAAGGCTCATTTCGTGGTACAGCCGCATCGCTTGCTCAGAAGTCAGTCGAAGATTGCCATCGGCGATGTCTTGCAACACGCTTGGGTCAAGGATATTTGCATTTGGAGCTGTTTGTAAGGCCATTGTGTAATTATACCTTAGCAATCATCTTCAATGGATGCACATATAGATATGCACGATGCAAGCAAAGCCGCCGCTTTTGCTTGCAGGGAGTTTTTCGCAACGCTTTCTTCCATTTGGTTTACGTTAACAGCGACATTCAACCGTGCTGACCGAGCGGAGGATTCAGCGAGGATGCCTGCAATAATTAGATCGCTGACGAGCATAGCGTTTGTTTTACCTTTTATGGTTTGAAGCGCAACAAGAATTCGTTCGCTCAACTTCATGATTTGAAGCGGCACTTGAATTGCCTTTGTCAGTGCATCGTCCCACGCTTCAACACGTTTTGGATCATGTTTGTTCAGTTTCCAAAGTTCATTCAATTCCTCGTAGGCATCTGCGTCTGCATTTGCAAGCCGGAGTGCTTCGGTTGATGCTTTTAACAAAATGCCAATGATTTCTTTGTGCAGTTCCTCATGTTCTGCATACTTTTTTTTCCCTTCGGTGTACGCGAGCACCATTTGCCCAAGCGACGTAGAAAGTGCAGCGAGCAATCCTGCAACAGCACCACCGCCTGGCGTTGGTTGTTTCGATGCAAGGGAAGCAACAAAATCATTGATTGATTGTGTGCCGATATCCATTACGAACGTATCTCTGCAGCAAATTCATAGGTAAGCATCTCAGTTGCCTTTGTTGCGGGTGCATTAACTTCTTCATGCGTAAGTGTTCTTGCGCTATCTCGAAAACGAAGTTTAAGTGTTAAAGATTTTTTCCCGTTCTCGATTTTTTTGCCACGAAACGTTGTGACAAAAGTTACATCTTCGAGGTGATCAAGTTTTAAGCCAAGGATTGCATCGCGCACCGATGACCATTCAACATTTTCATCGAGGATGAGAGAAACATCACGTTCGATTGCGGGCTGTTTAGGAAGTGGGTGTGACTGTGTGTCTGGCGGGAACGATGCGAGAAGATCTCCGATGTATAGTTGCGCAACGTGCATCGTGCTGGGAAGGTTCCAATCTTTTTGCACGGTTGTTGCAAGCCGTCCAACTCGACCAACGACGGTTCCATTTATTCGAACATCTCCACCTGGCTCAAGCCAAGGTGTACGGTCTGAGCTGTCGATAGAAACATCGTTACTTGCTGTTAAAATCGTACAGATTCGGTTAATGACGCCCCGGATTTCTCCAATAGGATCGGTTTCTTTTGCATCCATAAGAATCGCTAGTTCTGTTCTTTCTGTATGTGTGTCCCCTTCAAGATAAAAGACTGAACCAAGTTCCGTAAGTCGAAGGTGCTTCACTCCATTGTCTTCGTTGTGTTTTCGTACTGTGAGCAAACTTGGAAGGAGCGACGGGCGAAGCGCTGGCTCCGCTGAAGCACGGTCGTCATCAATGGTAAGAGGCGTTTGCCCTTCGAATAAAAACTGTTTAGCGGCGCAAACGGAGATAAGTGAGTGGGTAACACATTCAATAAAATCCATGCCAGCAAGTGCGTCAAGTACGGCATGACGAGCCGCAGATTCCCCACCAGAGTCTGGAACGCGCACTTCGATTGTTTCTTCAATTGCGATGTTCTCGTACCCATGCACGCGGCCAACTTCTTCAACAAGATCAATTTCTCGATGGATGTCACAACGAAAGTGGGGGACTGTTGCGGTGACAATGCCGTTCTCTTCTGTTGCTTCAAAACCGATGCCGTTTAAATGCCCGGCAATCATTTCATCAGAGATTTCGTTACCCAAACGTTCTCTGCAATAATCGGTACGCATCGTGACAACAATTGGGTCTGGAAATGGCTTGCCGTCTTTTAGTATGCCATTGCAAAGAGTGCCCCCGCCAAGCTTGAGTAATAACCCAGCAAGGCGATCGGCGCATGGTTCAACTTGCCGAGGATTCACGCCTCGCTCGAAACGAAAACCGGAATCGCTTACGATGTTGTGCCGCCGGCTCATTTCTCGCACAATGACGGGATTGAACGTTGCTGATTCAATCAAGATATTTTTTGTTTCAGCTGTGACGGAAGTTTCTGCTCCACCCTTTACTCCAGCAAGTGCTACAGGTTTTTCTGCATCTGCAATAACAAGGTCTTTTGTTGTTAATTTTATTGGCGTGGCATCTTCACCAAGTGGCAAAAAAGTTTCACCATCGCGCGCTAGGCGAATTACAATTTTGTTTCCAGCAAGTTTGTCAAGATCAAACACATGTGTTGGTTGCCCGTGTTCAAAGAGAACGAAGTTAGTTGCGTCGACAATAGCATTCCGAGGAGTATCGCCGCGGTTTTCAATTTTAGTTGCGAGCCACGCAGGCGAATCTTGTACATGCACACCCAAAATGACGCGCGCTGTGTAGAGCGGGCAGAGGTCGTGTTCGGTGTTTTCCACTAAGGCAAAATTTTCAATCGGTGAACCCGTTTCATCGATGCTGTTATCAGGAATAACTAACTCGTTATCCGTTCGACCAGCGATTTCTCTGGCTAAACCGATATGGCAGGTGCAATCGCCTCGATTTGAGGTCATTTCAAAATCTTGCCGAACATCGCCATCGGGTAAATCATCTCGTCCTTCAAGCGGAAATCCAGCCGCTGTTAGCAGTTCGGCTTGGTCTTCAGTGGAGACATTAGTACTTAAATAGTCATTGATCCAGTTTGTAGTTACCAACATGCACGCAGAATAGCTATTCTGCATGGAATGAGACGGCTTCAAACTATCGTGCTTGCACTTTTTTCTGCAATGCTCTTCGCTGGATGCTCTGCGAGCCCCCAAATGACGGACCCGCTATCGGTTGCGCCCAATGATTTTTCGCTTGACGTGACGGTGGTGACCTCCGAGCCGCACACGCTCGCGCATATGAAATCATCGAGATTCGTTGTATTCCCAAACGGTGCACTGCATCATGGCGATGAACCGGGCTGGGGACCAAATACATTGCCAGGACGAACAAGAACATTGTCGCGTGAACAAGTCGCGACGATTTGGCATCGCCTTGATCAAATGGGAATGTCAACGCCTGAACGTGCGGACGAAACAGTGAATTTTCAAATACTGACTCGGCCTAAGAACGGATCGGTTTACATGATTGCAGTGAACGGTGATGGCGAGTATTGGAATTATGTTCGATACATCAAAGAGGGACAAGCGGCAGATCCTGCATTTAAAAGTTTGATACGCATGCTTGCGGGGTATGCTTGGGCAACCGACCGCCCCGATGCTGAGGGGTACACAGAACCAACCCGATATGACCTTGGCGGTAATCCATACGAGCGATACATAGAGGTCGAAGTGCAGTGAAGTGGCTCTGCCTACTTTGCTTTGTATTGCAGCTGGGATGCCAACAATCGTATCAAGGCGATTTTTTGCAAATAAAAATGATTGCGCCCCAGCAGGCAGTTTTGTTGATCGTACAAAAAGGCAAAACAGTTTCTTACGGTGGTGGTCTTGATGCAGTGGGAGAAAAAACTTCGTGGCAGGGCGAAATGGATGCGGAGCAGCAGGAAAAATATCAAACGTTGTTGCATGACACTCGCTGGCAAACAGTTGTTCCCGCTAGTGACAACAATAGGGGCACTGGATATTACGATGTTGAACTGCTCACGTCGACACTAGACACCAAATTTAAACTTGCTCTTGATAACAAAAGCGCAACATCGCTGTACCATTTTCTTTTGCAAGACGTTTCGCAGGAACGGCTCGAGAAACATTTGCGTTCGTTGCCAAGGCCAGATATAGATGTAATTATTGATAGGAAGTTGAAAAACAAATGACACCCGATAAAGCACTCAATGAATTACTCGCAGGTAATCAACGTTTTGTTCAAGGGCACGCAACTGCAATGAACTCTATTGAAGATCGCGCGCAACTTGCTGCTGGTCAAACACCGATTGCAGCAGTGATTCGTTGCGCAGATTCTCGCGTGGCACCAGAAATTGTTTTCGATCAACCGCTTGGGAAATTATTTGTCTGCGGTGTTGCTGGGAACATTCCCACAGCAGAAATTGTTGAAAGCATTGAGTACGCAATGTGGAGCTTAGGCGCAACGTTAATTGTTGTCATGGGCCATTCGCAGTGCGGGGCTGTGGCTGCTGCGATGCAAAACGAAGTTGTGGAGGGCGTGTTTGCGCAGGTGGCGCTTGCGCCTACACCCGACTTGGATGACTGCATTGCACACAACGCCGAGCAGGGAATAAATACGATTTTAAATCGGTCTTACATGATTGAAGAAGCGGTTAAAAATGGCTCAGTGCAAATTGTCGCAGGCGTACAAGACATCGTCAGCGGTGAGTTTGAATTGGTTGCGCAAACTCAGTTGAATCACTAACGAGTTGAGAAATCAAAGTATCCTAAGGATAGTGAAGTTCAATTGTTGGAAAGCAATTCTTCAATGCGAGAAGTAATTTCTTCAGAAAGGGGATCTAGCCTTGAGCCGAAAAAAGCGACCGGCGTGCCGTGTTCGTCTATAAGGTACTTACCAAAATTCCATTCAGGCAGCGCGTCAGTTGCTCGGAATAAATCGCGGTACAAAGCGCATTGCGAATCGCCTTCGATAACACTCACTTTTTCCATGATAGGAAAGTTGGCACCAAAACCAATTGCGCATGTAAGGATGTCGTTTGCATCACCGGGTTCTTGCCCGCCAAAATCGTTGCAAGGAAACCCAACGATTGAAAATCCTCTTGCTTCATAGGTCTCGTGAAGCGTTTGAAGGTCTTTGTATTGCGGCGTAAGCCCGCACTTACTAGCGAGGTTTACAACAAGTGTAACAGTGCCTGCAAACGCATTTTTATCGATTTGAACGCCATGCACATCGTGCATTGGATTGGAATATATATTCATTGTGGGTTCCTTTGAGGTAGGTACATCAAGAATGCGTGAGTCGCACGCTGATAAGAATGGCAATAAAGAGGTAAGAAGTGCACGTAATTTAATCATCCGTTTGCATCTTAGTCTTCATCGGAGGAAGCAGGGCATCAATCGCTGTGTCAAGAAGTTGAAAATCATTATTTTCTTGGGCAAATCGTTTTTCTTCGCTGGGAAACAGGACAGGGCCCGGATGCACAAATCGAACAATGCCTTCGTTGTCAACAAGAATAGAAAAAGAAGTTGTGGGGCGCTTGCCAGTTTCGAGCCACCATTTTTTTAGTTGCGTCCAATGTTTGTCTATAACAACCTCGCCCTTGAAATTTCGGTCGGCAGCCCATCGAGCTACTTCTTCTTTTGTTACATTTTTCGAAGATGGCTTTGGGTGGTACACACCGACTACTTTTAGCCCTCGTTTGTTGTACTTTTCTCGCAATGTATCTAATGCAGGCAAACTCGCTTCGCAGAACGGGCATGTGTCCGTCCACCAACGGTACAACGTGAGCGAGGCTTCAAACGCGCCAAAAAAGGGTGGTCTAATTTTTTTGCCAAGCATTTCTTGCCCTCCTCGTTCTTCTGGAAGGATTTCATATGCAGGTTCCGCAAGTAAAGTGGTCAGAATTTCTTCGCCAATTTTTTCTGGTAACCGAAACGCATTGAACCGTACTATGCCTTTTTTGTCAATGACGACAGTCCATGGCGTTCCTCCTGAACGATAGCGGCGCATAAGAGTCGAGGGTTTTCCTGCGCCGCCATTATGTCCGACTGGAATGTCGAGTCCAAATGATTGTACATCTGCAATCGCTCGTTCCTTGGTATTTGTACTAAATCCTTCAAAGACAGTTTGTACAGCAATGAAATTCACTTCAGGAAATTCCTTTTTCATTTTCTTCAATGTCGGAAAGCCGTGGCTATGACATCCGGGACACCATGATTGGAAGAAGAAGAGGTAATGGACCTTTCCTTTTTTAATTGTTGGTGTGACATCATTGATTGTGTGTATCCATGCAACATCCAGAAGTGTTGGTGCTTCTTTACCCACGAGCCCTCTTGCAGGCGTTTGTAAGGCAATTACTACACAAAGTACTTGGAGAAGCATATTTGCATTGTACCCTCACGGTGACTTAAGTTGAAAACCAAAACTTGAATTACAATGCTTACATGCGTATTTTTGTCACAGGAGCAACGGGGTTGCTTGGAAGAAGAGTGGTCCAAGCACTTTATTCCAACGAACACGAAGTAATCATTGTCTCTCGAAATGCAACACATGCAAATGAACACTTCAATAACGCCTCACTGGAAATACTCGAAGCGGATGTCACGAAGCGGGGCGATTGGCAAACAGTCGCAAGCGAGTGTGATGCAATTGTGCACCTTGCTGGGGCGGGCATTGTTGATCGAAGATGGACGAAATCGTATAAAGAAGTATTGTTAACGAGTAGAATCGAATCGACGAAACATGTAGCGGAAGTGGCAAACAAATTTTTGGTGTGTGCAAGTGCTGTTGGCTATTATGGCGATTGCGGAAACCAAGAACTCACGGAACAAGACCCCGCGGGAAATGATTTCCTTGCAAGGTTGTGTAGTCAGTGGGAGGCGGCCGCGCAAAGTGCAAACGGAAGAGTAGTGAACTTACGATTTGGAATGATTCTTGACAAGCAGGGCGGCGCTTTGGCAAAAATGTTGCCGTTATTTCGACTAGGTCTTGGAGGACCAGTTGGTAGCGGCAAGCAATATTGGCCTTGGATTGCGCGGCAAGATGCCTGCAATGTTGTGCAAGAGGCATTGCATCAAGATTGGGAAGGTGCAATTAACGTAGTGGCGCCCGAGCAAGTTACATGCAAGGAATTTGTACAAACTCTTGGGCGAGTAATGAACAAGCCGTCATTGATGAGGGCACCAGCATTTGCCTTGCGAATGATGATTGGCGAAGGAAGTTGTGTATTAACAGCCAGTCAGCGCGTGATACCAAGCGTGCTTCTTGAGAAGGGATTTCAATTTCAGTTTCCATCATTAAAAGATGGAATAGCCAACAATATGAAGCAATGTTGATACTATTTATTCGCAGCTCTGTTTTGCTTCTTCTTGAACAAGCGACTCTAAAACACTGTTAGCAGATGCCTACGGAATCACCCTAAATAGACTTGACCAACAGGCGTTATCCCCTTAAAAACGCTCCGAGCAGGACTCGAACCTGCGGCCTACGGTTTAGAAAACCGTTGCTCTATCCAGCTGAGCTATCGGAGCCAATACTTGGCATTGTACGCTAGTCAGGGTATCATGCCAACTCTTGGCCAATTTTTACATTGGCGACAGGGCCGGTAGCTCAGCGGTTAGAGCTAACGACTCATAATCGTTCGGTCCCCGGTTCGAATCCGGGCCGGCCCATTCAGTTAAGGGTCTGGTCC
>CAWLAZ010000073.1:0-7696 GCA_963854955.1 Phycisphaerae bacterium
GGCGATAAAGATTCCATGATGATCGCACTCGATTCAATTCGTTCAAAAAGACCCGATGGCGCAGTCATGTTATTCACTGCAGACAAAGAAGATGGAAAAGTTATCATTGTCGCAGGATCAAGCAAGACGATGATTTCAAAAGGATTAAAAGCAGGTGATTGGGTGCGCGTTGCGGCCAGTGCTTGTGGAGGGGGTGGCGGCGGTCGCCCAGATACCGCGCAGGCGGGTGGCAAAGAACCAGAAAACGTTCCGGTAGCAATGGACAAAGCAACAGCGTTTGCAAAAGAGGTAACAGCATGACTGAAGAACAAAAAGAACAAAACAATCAAGAAGAACAAGAAGGCGCAAAAGCGATAGAAAAAAAAGACGAAGGCGTGCCTCACTTCGTAACCCCCTTAAACACAATCGTGCAACAAGTTGGCGAACATGTACTTACAGCGCTAGAACAAGAAGAGACCGTTGCCGTGCTTACAACCATTACTGGTTCTAACAGAGGCCGACAAGTTATTTCTATCCCGCTTACTGCAGAACATGTGCAACAAGTGCACGGACTCATTGAAGATATACACGAAAGCGACGAACCTGAACGTGTGCCTTGTGTTGGATTCCACTGCTTCATTGATGAAGAAAGTGCCAATGGAGATACAAAAGAATGAAACCAGAATTGTTTACTATTTCACTTGCGCAATGGTCGCTTCACCGAGCATTGCAGGCTGGGTATATAGATGCTATTGACTTCCCGCGCATTACCAAGGAGCAATTTGGAATCAACGCTGTTGAATACGTCAACAGTTTTTTCCCCGACCGACAACCAAAGACCGGATTTGTCCGCGATTTAAAAACACGATGCCATGATTTTGGTGTCACGAGTTTGCTCATCATGTGCGATGGCGAAGGTCATCTTGGTGACCCTGTTGAAGCCAATCGAGTTAAAGCCGTTGAAAATCATTACAAATGGATCGATTGTGCTGTTGAGCTTGGCTGTCATTCCATTCGTGTGAATGCGCAATCAATGGGGAGCTACGAAGAGCAACAAAAACTTGCGGCAGATGGTTTACGAAAGTTGACTGAATTTGGCAACACAAAAAACATAAACGTTATTGTTGAAAACCACGGCGGGCTTAGTTCAAACGGTGCTTGGCTCGCAGGTGTTATGAAACTTGTTGATTTACCAAGGTGTGGCACGTTGCCTGACTTTGGGAACTTTATTCTTGACTGGGGAACAAAAGAATCGTATGACCGATACAAAGGTGTTGCTGAATTAATGCCATACGCCAAAGCTGTAAGTGCAAAATCACACGATTTTGATGCCGATGGAAACGAACTACACACTGAGTATGAAAAAATGATTGGCATTGTGTTGGACGCTGGATACAGAGGCTGGATCGGCATCGAGTATGAAGGTGGCGCCATAGGCGAGTTTGAAGGCATTATCCGAACCAAGGATTTACTTGAAAAAGCCAGAAAAAATAAAGAGGAAACTGTATGAAGGCTGCAGTCATTACGGGCGAAGGAACACCTGTTGCAAGCAACGTAGCTATAGTCAACGATTGGCAAGAAGTTACTCCTTGTGCAAACGATGTTGTCGTGCAGACCGAGGCGTCTGCGTTGAATCACCTTGACCTTTGGGTTGGCATTGGCATGCCGGGTTTGGGGTTGGAATATCCACGTGTGAGCGGTTCCGATGGCTGCGGCATTGTGACGGCTGTTGGAATGAATGTCGACGAATCATGGATGGGTAAACGCGTATTATTAAATGCCGCGGTTCGGCAACCAGAAAAAATTCTGCCAGATGTTTCGCCATCGGTAGAAGATATTCGGATGATTGGCGAACACGACCACGGCACGAACGCTGCATTTTTTGTCGCTCCTGTTGCAAATGTTCTTCACGTTGGTGATGTTGACCCAATCATGGCTGCAGGTTTTGGGCTTGCCCACTTGACCGCTTGGCGAATGCTTGTCACGCGCGCGCAGCTACACGCAGGGCAAAGTGTTCTTATTACAGGCATTGGCGGCGGCGCCGCACTTGCCGCTTTCAACATCTGCAAACATTTTGGATGCAAAACAATTGTAACTTCAAGACACCAATGGAAACTGGATAAAGCAATGGAGCTTGGTGCAAGTGAAGCCGTGCTTGATGAAGGCGAAGATTGGTCACGAACTGTACGCGGGCTTACTGGTAAACGCGGCGTTGATATCTGTGTTGATTCTGTTGGGGGACCCTTACATCATCCCTGCATCAAGTCGCTCGCTCGAGGAGGAACACTCGTCACTTGCGGGTGCACCGCTGGGCATGCTCCAAAAACTGATCTTGCGCGCATTTTTTGGAACCAGCTATCGGTGCTTGGTTCAACAATGGGCGACATGCATGAATTTCGCGAAGTTGTATCGCTCTTCAAAAACGGCATGACGCCAGTCATTGACTCTATTCATGCTGCTGATGATGCTTCCGCAGCGTTCGCCCGCCTTGAATCTGGCGAACAATTCGGCAAAATCGTCCTTCGCTGGCAATAATCACTTTTCATTTTTCAAAGTGACAGTCATTTTGAAAGCGGTTTTGAAAGCGTGGGGAATTGGTGTTTGTTTTGGATATAGTCATTAAAAAAACAACTGCCCTCATCTCCGATGAGGGCAGTTGCGGCTAGGTATTCTATTACTGTCTAAAAGACAGGTTTTGCCTGATACCAATCCATCCTTGGATTAGGAGGCAGTGCGAAGTGAAACTTCGCGATTAATCACAAACTGATTATGCAGTTCGTCGATTAAAGAGTGAAAGAACAATAACAAGAGCGATTAGGCCAACGAATCCGCCAGCACTAAATTCAGTAATCAGACCAGTCAAGCGACCAACCATACCTGAGAAAAAGTTTTCATTTCCTGCCCAAATTACTTGAGCCAATACGCCTACAGCGATGAAAATTAGCATGAGGTCAATAAAGCCCCAAGCCCATGTTTTAATAGTATCTAATGCGTTTTTCATAATAGAGATCTCCTTAGTTTCCTGAACCCAGCCTGTTGTGGCCTAACTTAGCCATCCCTGACAATTTGGACCACAACGAGGGTCCTTCGGGATTTCTCACTTATCGGCGATTGGGTGAAATTCACCACAGGGTAACGTCCGATTATGTAAAACACGCAAGCACCGCGTTTCGCAAGTTCTTATTTGACACACACTTATATTTTGATAGAATTTCTTAAAAAAATTCTTTTTATGCGTTTTTTTGAGGCTTTTCCTTGCAAAACCACATTCGAATCGCACTTTGTACAGCGTTTTCTACAGAATCTTCGCACTCTGTGGAATCAATCACACAATACCGAGTTGGCATAGCCACTACTTGCTCTAAAAACCCCTCTCGTACCTTTGTATGAAAACTTTTACCTTTTAACTCCATACGATCAAGGAGTGGATTCAGCCGCCCAGCAGCTGTTTTGTCGTCAACATCTAAAATAAGCGTAAGGTCTGGCCAGTGCCCCGAAACCGCGACTTCTGCCACTTGTTGAATCCATTCTGTAGGTAATCCCCCTGCAGCGCCCTGATAGGCCAATGTTGCACTTACAAATCGATCTGCAACCACTAATTCGCCACGGTTCAGTGCCGGAACAATCTCTTGTTCCACCAATTGGGCTCTGCTCGCCATATATAGAAGCATCTCACACTGAATTGTCATGCACTCATTTGATGGGTCGAGCAACACTTGGCGTATTTGTTCCCCAATCGGCGTTCCTCCCGGCTCACGAACTTCCTTGACCGTAACTCCTTGATTTCGACACCACTGCATAAAGCGTCGCATCTGGGTCGATTTCCCAGATCCATCTGGTCCATCAAAAACTATAAATTTACCTGCAAGGGCAGATGCAATTTCATTCATGTGTGGCACTATCGTGCAATGCACCACTCTTTGCAAGGGGTGATAGGTACCATGTGAGAAATGCTTGTCAAACTTCATCAAGATGGACAAAAACCAGACCACTTTTCGGTGGAAATTGAAGGCCGGCCATCAAAAATTCATCTTGAACAAAGCAATGAGGACCTCTTTCTTGATTGGAATTCAAGCATTGATGACTCGGGAAAACTCAAATCTTGTGTCGTATGCAGAGGGGATTTGTTTCGCGAAAACACATTACCGCAAATAACTGGGTTCGTCATCGTCTTGGCATTTGCTGGTGGTGTTGCGGGGCTTCTTGGGCTTGTTACAACATGGCCAATGCTCATTGCCATGGGAGTTGTATTGCTTGTTGATATTACAATTTTAGTTTTATGTTTTACGCGCCTTGTTTGTTACAAATGTGGAACTCGATTCAGCAAACTGCCTATTGCCCCCTACCACCAAAAATGGGATGCCGACCGTGCAGAACAAGTACGACGTTCTCGCTAACAAGTAAAATACCTTAAATGAATTCAAAACTATTCTTCCTTTTAGTTGCCTCTATCCTGAACGTTCCCATTGCAATGGGTGACATCATCGTGCTCTCAAGCGGTGAACAACTTAGCGTTACAGTTCTTGAACAAAATGAAGCGACAATAAAAGTGCATCACGAAATTCTTGGTGATTTCACTATTTATACAGACGCAATAACTTCAATAGAGGTGAGTGAAGTATCAACCGACCAAATCGAGGAGGACAGCCAAGCAATGTCTTCTTCTGTACTCAAAGTTTCTGTTCCGTGGAACCAATCAGTTAATGTTTCGCTGGGTTTGCAAAACGGACAGAAAAACTCCACAAACTTTTCAACTGCGTACCACGCTGATAGAACTGTCGACGAACACAAGGTTACTATTGATATACGGTATCGAATGGCAGAAAGCGAAGGCGACCGAACGGCGAATCGTTTCTCGTCTGCATGGGGCAATACCTGGCTCCAAACAGATAGCAAATGGGATGTGTTTACAAACCTACAGTTTGACTGGTCTGAGTTTCAATCATGGGACAAACGGTTCATTGGCGACCTTGGCGTTGGATACGAATTGATAAAAATAGAAAACGGGGACGAAGCGTTTACACTTACCATTCGCCTTGGTAGTGGCTTCAGGAAAGAATTTAATTCGGGCAATGAGGAACTTATTCCCGAGGGATTGCTTGGAGCAAGAGCGCAATGGGCAATCTCAAATAAGCAAACACTTTCCGCAGAATCAACGTGGTACCCCGACTATGCTGATTTTACAGACTATCGCCTTGTCACAAAAGCGGCATGGAATATTGATCTTGACAGTGTTAAAAACCTGCAGTTTTCTATTGGTTTACTGCATGAATACGATTCTGTTGTGGACTCCGGGGTTGAACGTTCCAACTTACATCTGACAGCAGGAGTTAAATACGATTTTTGATTATCTTCCGGTACGCCAGTGTTGGATAATTCTCCACACACCAAGTGTGCCTGCAAAAATATACCCACCTAGGCCAAGTACAGAACGAAGATCCATTGTTTCTGATCTGTTTGCAAGCACCATAATAGATGAGCCAACAATAAGCGCAGAAATGACAAGTGCCCAACTTATATTTCTCGAAGACCTATCAATGGCATCAGTCATGTGCTCAATTGAATCGACATCGATATTCAAACGAATTTTATTTCGCCGAATACGATCAAGTATTCTTGTTGCGTCGTCTGGTAATCGTTCCGCAAGCTGCGCCCAAAGTAACGCTGATGATTCGCTTCTGCTTTTAATGGCAGAAAAACCATACTGAGATTTAACTAGTTTTTCAATCGTTGGTTTTGCGTAATCCACAAGATTAAATGTTGGTGACAATGCTTTGCCGACACCTTCGATTGTAATCAGCGCCTTAATCATTAAAACCAAATCCCCGGGACATTGCACGTTGTGTTTACGAAGCCCATCAAGGAACGCTGTCAACATGCTGCTCATGTCAATATCGCCCAGTGGCCCCTTTGTAAACCGCTCAATAAAATCACGGAGGTCTTTACGCAACTCGCGTTCATTTACCTCATCAAGCGCTATATCGCCAATCCGTAAAAAAGCACCCATTACATTGTCTAGATTTTTAACCGAAACACCATACAACAACATCGCCAAATCTTTTCGCATAGATTCTTCAACTCGGCCAGTCATCCCACAATCGATGAAACAAAGTTTTTCATCTTTAAGTACAAAAATATTACCTGGGTGTGGGTCTGCGTGAAAGAAACCGATTTCAAGTGTTTGTCGAATAACAGCGTGGGCGCCGTTTGCAACGATTCGATCACGTTGTTCTTGTGTGTAATTTTGCTTTTCCCATTTTGTCAGTTCTGCACCCTTGATCTCTTCAATAGCAAGGATCCGCTTCGTCGAAATTTCGGTAAATACTTCTGGGAATGTTGCCGTATCATCAGCCGTCATCGCCATAAGCATTTTTGTGCTGTCCGCTTCGTGGCGAAGATCAAGTTCATTATCGAGGGCTTCTGCAAATGTATTAATTACTTCACGTGGATCAAATCCAAGTTTTGCGCCGTGGCTATTCAATAGCGAAGCAATTGCTTCAAGCACTTCTAAATCAGAGCGAACTGTTTTCTCTATATTAGGTCGTAAAATTTTTAAGACAATGTTCTTGCCGTCTTTTGTAACTGCGCGATGCACTTGCGCCATCGATCCATCGCCAATGGGCGTTTCTTCAATCGAAGAAAACATAGTGTTCAGTTCTGAACCGTACTCTTTTACGAGTTCTTTTTTAATCTCATCCCAAGGCACAACGGGACAACTGTCTTGTAGATTCGCAAGCTCTTCAGACCAAGTAGGCGGCACAAGGTCTGGCCTCATGCTGAGAACTTGGCCAAGTTTCATGAAGGTTGGGCCTAATTCTTCAAGAGCCAGCCGAAAACGAACGGGGGCTGATTCATGGGCCACATCATGGAGTTTTTTGAATTTTCCAAGAAAAGTGCCGAGTTTTGTGTTACGAATGATCTCTCCAAAGCCAAATTTAGCAGCTACAGAGACAATTTCTTTCATTCTTGGAAGGTTTCTAATGAGCTTTGTTGTGGGCATAGGTCGTAATAATACCACTTTATGTAAAAATATTAAAAAAGTTTTGATTTTCGTTGACCATTTTTGTTTGAGGTGCATAGTAGTAGGGATGACACACGAATCTCGAAAAGAAAGACTCCAAAGTTTATTGTCTCAAAAGAAGCATAAAGTTGCTGTACGCAGTGCGAACGCACCCACAACTTGTTTTATGGCTTCAGTACGTTGTTGTGCCCATGGCGAATGGAAACTCGCGGCCACGTATTTCTTAACAACGATGACCCACATTTGGACGACCATCGTTAATCCCAACGCGGGAGCAAATCGGAAAAACTGAGTAAACACTCAAACCAAACACCGACAAGCCCCGCCTAACCAAGGACGGGGCTTTTTTTTAGAACTATACCAATCATGCACTCACCACTACATAATCAAAACGAAACAAATACTTGGAACGAATTTGAGCCTTCATTGGCATCAATGGTCAGCCCATTGCGAATCAAATTGTTTACCACCGCCGATGGATGGTGTGTCGATATCTCCTCACTCACTCCTTGCGACGCCATGATGGCGCTCGCTCGAGAAGATCTGCTGGAAGGATCGACCATCCTCTGTGGCGATGGTGCAACAAAATGGGTTGCTTGCATTCATGGTCCAATCGAAGCTGGTGATGCAAAAGCCATTGTTCGAGAAGTTTCTGCCTCTGCATCGCCACTATGTGCTGATTTCAGAATGCACTCC
>CAWLAZ010000074.1:0-7557 GCA_963854955.1 Phycisphaerae bacterium
CAGAAATGCTTCGGCTCGCATGCGAGACCAAGCCAGACATGGTCATGGTTGTCCCAGAAGGGCGAAACGAAATAACAACTGAGGGCGGGCTTGATGTCATAGAAGACGCCGCTCGATTGCGCGAGTTTATTTCAACAATCACAGATCAGGGAATGCCCATCAGTGCATTTATAGACGCGGAAACAACGCAAATTGACGCTGCAAAAGAATGCGGGTTTACTGTTTGCGAAATTCATACTGGACCGTACGCTGAAGCTGTCATTAAAAATGATTTCTCGCTCGATTGCGACGAAGTGCTCGAGGCGATTCGTCGCGTTACAGATGCGGTTTTACATGTACATTCACTCGGCATGCAGTGCAACGCTGGCCATGGTTTGACCCACCATAATGTTGGGGGCATCGCCGGCATCAAGGGAATATCAGAGTTACACATTGGACATTCCATCGTTAGCCGAAGTATATTTACCGGTATGCGACAAGCAGTTGCTGAAATGAAAACTACTATAGA
The DNA here is from genome assembly GCA_963854955.1 of Phycisphaerae bacterium. Lineage (GTDB taxonomy): Bacteria > Planctomycetota > Phycisphaerae > Phycisphaerales > SM1A02. Next base: position 509 of record CAWLAZ010000074.1, read on the forward strand.
AAAAACTCAACATGCCTGACAACTACTCTATCGCTGAACTACCTTATAAAATCGCTGTCCTTTGCTATCTTTACGATGAGGACGACCGTTTACTCCTTCTTCACCGGAATAAAGAACCAAACAAAAATAAATATTCGCCCATCGGCGGAAAACTAGAAGCTTCTATTGGCGAAAGCCCGCACGCGTGTGCGATTCGTGAAATCCATGAAGAGTCTGGCGTTATTGTTGATGATTGCGACATTCGACTTTCAGGCATGCTTGCGGAAACTGCGTTTGCTGGCAAAACGCATTGGCTTATCTTTCTCTACGAAGTAACCCGTACCGTCAAAATTACAGAAATTGCCTCTATGGAAATCAACGAAGGCAATCTCGAATGGGTCGCCATCGATGAAGTCGAATCGAAAGACATTCCAAACACTGACCGAGATATTATTTGGCCACTCGTAAAACAACACCGTGGCGGGTTCTTCTCGCTGGACATTGATTGCAGTAAAGACCCATATACTTGGCAAGTAAAAGAAGAGTGGAAAGCCACCGATGTTTGAAGTTTCTGTTGCGGGTTCATTCCTGGCAAAACACGCTGTGACTATTGCAGGTGTCGACGAAACTCCGCACGAACACGACTGGCAAGTTACCGCCATTGTCGGCAATGAAACCCTTGACGATGATGGCCTTGTCGTTGACTTTCTACAACTCGAAGCATCATTAGAAGAAGTCCTTGCAACGCTAGAGGGGACGGACTTGAATACGAACGACGTGCTTAATGGCAAAAATCCTTCTACTGAAATTGTTGCTCAATACATTGCAAACGAGCTGATAAAACGGGTACCATCTCCTGCTCGTTTACTCTCCATCGTACTCACCGAAGCCCCCAATTGCATTGCTACCTATCGATTATGACAAACGCCCCACTCATGCTTTCAGTATCAGGCGCCCGCGGTATCGTTGGCGAAACTATGACGAACGAAGTTGCGCACGCATACGCAAATGCATTCGCTTCTTTTTTACACGAAAAACTTGGAAGAACACCATCCCTCTGCGTTGCACGCGACAGCAGGCCAAGCGGTCCAGAACTGCAAAAATCTGCAGCTGATGCATTCGTAGAAGTTGGCTGCGTAGTCACTGACCTTGGTGTTGTTGCAACTCCAACAGCTGGCGTAATGATTCACGCACTTAAAGCTGATGGCGGAATCATCGTGACCGCATCGCACAATCCCACCCCATGGAATGGATTGAAATGCCTTGATGGTGACGGTCTTGCGCCTTCCAAGGAAGAGGCGGAAGAAATCATTCGCCGATTTAAGGAGAACGTTTCACTTCCGAAAAAAGATGGTGGTTCGCTCAAAGTGAATTCGCTTGGACACGACACGCATATCGCAAAAGTACTTGGAATAATAGATCCAAAACCAATACAAGAAAAACAATTTCGAGTGGTCCTCGATTCAATCAACGGCGCGGGGTGCGAATCGGGGTACAAACTATTAGAGTTGCTTGGTTGCGATATCTTGCATTTGAACGGCGAGCCAACGGGCAACTTTGCGCATGCGCCTGAACCTAAAGAAGAAAACTTAACTGATCTTTGCGATGCTGTGCAAAAATTTGATGCTGACATAGGATTCGCACAAGATCCAGATGCTGACAGACTTGCCGTTGTTGATGAAAACGGTCGCTACTTTGGCGAGGAATACACACTCGTTCTTGCTTCGATGCATTGGTTATCAAAAAACAAAAACGATTCTTGCGCAACAAATCTGTCCACAAGCAGGATGATTGATGATGTGGCAAAAGAATTCCGCTGCACTTCTTACAGAAGCGCTGTTGGCGAAGCCAACGTTGCGGGTGTTATGAAAGAGCACAATTGCGTCATCGGAGGGGAAGGAAACGGCGGAGTCATTTTCCCAAAAGTATGTTGGGTAAGGGACAGTCTTTCTGGAATGGCAATCATCCTTGATCTTTTACGAGAGCGCGAGGAAAAACTTTCTACGATTGTGAACAGTATTCCAAAATACGAGATGATTAAACGAACTATTGACTTAGCTGACCTTGGCGGGATTCCTGCTATCGACAAAGAAATTGAACGCCTCAAGATAGAATACGCAAACGAAACGATCGACGACAGCGACGGTTTGCGAATTGATTTTAAAGAGGGCTGGCTCCATGTTCGCCCGAGCAACACTGAGCCCATCGCTCGCGTCATTGCCGAGGCGAAAGATTCCCTTACGGCGTACAAATTTGCCAACCGCGTCAAGCTGTAACTATTCCCAAACCTCGCACCACCCGATTACTTTTCTGCTTTCATAGTGACAGTCACTTTGAAAAATTAAAAGAGTAGATTGGGTTAGTAGAGTTGGGCTCGAGGCATTACCGAGGCAGTAAGACGAAGCGTTTCGCCTGCGCCATCCATCGCAGTCGCGTGCTTGGGGTCAGGAACAACAGCAAGATTAATGGTAACGCGCTGCAATGAAGTCCCGTATGCAAATTGCAATAGAAACGGCGAAATGGACACGCCGTCAACATCCTGCGTAACTCCGCCAAGCACTGTCGAACATACACCGTCAACATCCATTTCGAGCGTTTCATCGATGCTGTTCCAAATGATGGTGACCTGTTGTCCATTTTGAGTTGTGATTTCAAGCGTATCGCTTTCCAATTCATTTATTGTTGCGCTTGATGGCAATGGACCAAATGACGCACCCGTTCGAACAAGCAGTGCTATTCGCTCTACAAGCAACCGCGAAGTCAATCGATTAACACCCTCTGCCGAAGAACGCTCATAAGCATGTACAGACGTTTGAATGGATGCAAATAATCCTGTAAGCAACACAGCAGCAATTGCCATTCCAATCAACAGCTCTATAACGGTAAAACCCTTACGCATTACGTTCCCTCCTTATAAGTTGAGCCGTCTGGCACAATCGTAATTGGCCACGGAACACCGTCTGGCATCGGCGCATCTGGGTTCGCCCGAAGTGAAACACGCCCGTAGCCGCTAAATGTTTTCATTCCATCGTTTATACCTTCTTCATCGCCATCTTCCGGCCCAAAATATCCAAGCGTGGTATTAAACGCATCCGCTTCACCGCCATAGAAAAGCGCGCCTTCGCCTTCCACAGGATGGTACGTTGACAAAATCGCACCATGCACATCGACAACTCCGCGCAAATCAAGCAAGCCGCTAACAATCGTACCTGTAAGTTTGACGCCAACCGATTCATCGTTTTGGAATGCACCAATTTCAACCGACCACCCCGGCATCAACACTGAACTTCGCGCCATTTGTTCCCTGTCTTGTGGATCAATCGATTGCAATATCGCTTGCAAAACAACACCATCCGATTGTGCCGCAACATCTGGATCATCTTGATCCAAGAAAAAACGAGATGCTCCTGTCACTTGTATTTTGTTTCGCCAATGTGTAAATTCTGATGGAACGTCCGCAGCGATTGAGCCCAAAAATGTGCAATCATGAAACCTAACATTATTTGAAAGTTCACGCGTGCTTGCATACGACACACCATTTGTTTCTGCCGTTAACCCCGCGAATTGCTCGGAGTATCCGCCTAGACCATCTGGCTCCATCGAGCCCGCAAAATTCCAATTCGGGTCATCCACATCTTCGGTGGTTTCAACCCAAGTAACGCCAACAAACATGCAGTTATCAAACACAGCGTTTGTACCAACGGGAATTCTGACATTGTTAAATGACATATCTTTATACACCGAACGTTCATACCAGTCGTACGCGCCGTTTGCTTCGTACGGCACACCTTCCCATCCGCTCTGACCTGCTGGGATATACGTCCCAGAACCCGTGACCATGTTTGATTGCACCTGACCACTCGCGAGGTCTCCAAACGCCATGCCTGTGAGCGATTCTGTTTCAAACCATGTTTGGGAATCGGCAAACATCGATGTTGTTAATTCTGCCAATCGGTCATTTGGCAATTGAAACTGTGAAGCGGACGAAGCAAAGTCTGGGACAATCGAACCCCGCACGTCCTCTTGCCAAGAACCACCGCTAGCTGATTCCCAATCTGTTATACCAACGGCAAACCCAACACTACCGTCAATTTTTGCGTACCGATCACGAACATCGATGATGCCATCATTCCAACCAAGTTCTGTGTCGACTGAATCCATAACACCGTCCATGTTCCGATCGCTTTTTGCAGTATCAATTAAATTTGCCAACTGCATATCTTGTGTGAATTCTTCTGTCATACCCGAGTGACCTGCTGATGATGCCTGCGCAGAATCGTACACAACGCGTATGTCCCCATCTATATCGTAACGCGACAGAAACAAATCCATTTCTGTCACATACTGATCGCCATCGTAATCAATAAGTGCCCCGCCTAAAGCAGCGCTCTCTGTAGGATGTGAAGGTCGAAGCCGGTTGTCGCCGTCCACGTCGTACGCAAGTATCGCAGCCGCAAATGCCGCGATGTCGCCGTCAAGAACTACTGGGTCAATGCCTGCAAAATCACTGTGCATAACAAGCGGCACGCCGAAGTTTGCATTTAACTCGCCAATATCTGTACCAAACCGAGTACCGATAGGACCCTCGACATGAACATTCCTTCCAAGCATCACCCGTGACATTGCAACAAGCGCGTAATCAATTCGCTTGTCTAAATCAAACTCCATTGAAATAGTTCTTGTAATGCCATTGTGGTACCCAACACTTGTAATTAATATCCGAGTGCTATGTTCAATGAGACCGAATTGCAACCTGAAATATGTTTCCTCGTTTGCATCAATAGGAATGGGCTTTACGTTCAACACGCTATCGCTGCTTGAAAGTCTTGGCAACAACGCGTCGCCAGTTGTTACTTCAATAGAATGCGAGTCGACTTGCGCAAACACATCTTTTAAACAATACACCACACCCGAACCAGTGGGCGCACTAACGATGTATCCCAAAGGAGGTGATACGGTAATATTTCCATCTGCAGATGTCCATGTGCCTTTCCATAATTTTTCTGCAAGATCTGAATCAATAACTCCCCTGTCAATAACAAATCTATTCACTTCATGCAAGAGACGAATACTTCCAAAGGAGAGACCTGACTCTGCTGCAGACTGTGCCATAGCAATGCCAATCATTGCTTGCGCACTTCGCACATTTGTGTACGAAACACTTGCCATTCCTGCGGTAATCGATGCAATCACAGTCAACATAAGTAATGCCGGAACTGTTGCCCAGCCGCTTCGTGTATGTGCATGCTTCATCTTGGTGCAATCCATGGCAACCTCATAATTTCTTTCCCGTTATGCAAAACGGTAACTTCTATTCGCACGGTATCCGAAGCGCCGTCTGCAACCACTTGCGCGATATCAAATGGATCTACGCTTTTCACAACAACACGTTGTTCCCAATCCTGCATGCCCACAATTATTGTGCCCGTTGCATCAATCGGGCCACTGCCATCGCTCTGTGAAAATACTGCGTTGTCTAAATCATCTAAGTCATCAGCATCAAAGGGCAATACTTCGCCAAGTTCCGTTCCCCACGTTGTATTTCCGGTAATCGGATCCGTTGCAGGAAGCAACAAAGAAAGTTCACGAATTTCTGTTGCAAGCCGCATCCCAGTGGCAAGTTCTTCTGAAGCAACCGATTGAATATGCCATGCTTGCTGCGATCCGACAACGGCAACGACACCTATTCCAATAACTGCAATAGCAACGGCAGATTCAACAAGCCAAAACCCTCGCCTCATACTTCGCCGGCAATTCATCCTGATACCACCGCACTCATTTTGAAGATAGGAAGAATAATTGCCATCGCGATGAACCCAACAATACCGCCCATAAAAACAATCATTGCTGGCTCAAGTAAACTTGTAAAGGTTTTTACAGCGTCACGCAACACTCGGTCGTAATACGATGAAATTTCCTTAAGCACATCACCAAGTTTTCCTGATTCTTCGCCTGCAGAGATCATTTGCACCACTGGTTTTGGCAGCAGTGTTGTTTCTGTGAGGACTTCATTTATCTGGCGACCATCTTTTACGCCATCGCACACTCCAGACCATAATGTTTTGTATTTCCTGTTGCCAGAAATATTGCCCGTGACTTCAAGAGCATCAAGCATTGGCACGCCGGCATTCACTAACTCCCCGAGGGTTTGCAACGAACGCGTTATATACAACGCGCGCAACATCTTTCGAACAACCGGAAAACGTAGTTTCAATGTATCAATAAAGACACCGCCGCGCTCTGTTCGAGCGCCAAGTATCAATGAAATAGAAATGCCTCCAATTCCAATTGGAACAGTCCACCAATACACGACCATCCAAGCACTTAACCCCATAAGGAAAATCGTTGGCCATGGAAGAATGTCTTCTTTCCCCGCAAAGACGCCAGCAAAACGTGGCAAAACAAATGTCAATAGAAAAATAGTCACCACGGTCGCAAGGCCCCCAATGACGCCAGGGTAAATACTTGCGCCGACTATCATTTTTTTAGTCTCCATTTGCCGAGTAATAATTTTTGCAATTCGATCGAGCATGTGGCCAAACGAACCAGACAATTCGCTTGCTCGGACCATATTTATATAGAGAGGGGAAAATAATTTTGGATGGTTTGCAATTGAATCAGAAAATGTACAACCAGATTCAATGTTTTCAATAATTGATGTAAGAACTACTTTGAACTTGTCGTTTTCTACATGCTCACAAATACCGCCAATGGCTACTCGAAGACTAATGCCTGCTCGCACCATGACAGCCAGTTGTGTCGTAAAATCGAGTATGTCCCGCTTGCTTGGTCCACTTCCTGCATTCATAAAAGCCCAGAACTTTTTCAGAAATGGAATATCTGTCACCTGCACAGGCACCAAGCGAACTATGCGTCCTCCGCGATGCTTCAATGCAAGAGCAGCGCCAGAAGCCGACTGCGCAGCTAACTGGCCTATCAACAGATCTCCGCTTTCTTGTTGCAATTCATAGCGGTATGTTGGCATTGTGTTGTCCTTATGCGGCGAGGGTCATTAATAATCTCTCGGGGTCTGTGGAGTTTGCGATAGCGATATCTTTTTCAACAAGGCC
>CAWLAZ010000075.1:0-7437 GCA_963854955.1 Phycisphaerae bacterium
TGCCGTGTATACATCGCTGTCGGAAGTTAAGTCAAGTAATGCGCCAAAGAGCGGTTGTAAAATGAATCCGCCAAGCATGACAAAGAAATTGACAAACGCAACCGCAGTTGCCTTGCAGTAATTTGCATGCTGTTCAACTGCCACAGCAAATGTAATAGCTTGTGCGCCCGCAAAGAATCCGGTGAGAATTAAGAACGTAACTGTCAGCCAAAAAGGAAGTGCCGGTGCAAGAAGAAGCATAGCCATACAACAAGTGCAGAGTCCACCACCAAGGAACATGGGTAATCGTCGTGTGTTGTATTTGTCTGAAATCCAACCAAGCAGTGGTCCACCTGCTGCGAATCCTAAAAACAACATCGTCATTGCCCATGCGGCTGTTTGGTCAGAAACGCCTGTAGAAGTAGAAACATATGCATCGCCCCACAACGCACCGAAGGTTGATATAGGAACATACAAAAGTAAACTAATGCATGCTAAGAGCACTGTCTGTTTGTTCAAAACAACATCGCGAAGGCCTGCGAACATATTTTTTGTTGACTCTTTGTTTTCAAGTTCCGCAAGTTTTAGGAACCAACCCGGGCGCTTTGGGACAACAAACCAGATGAGTATTGACATGACAAGTCCGACAATGGCCGCAGTATACATGGCTGTTCGCCAACCATAATCTTGCACGGCAACTTCAAGCGGTGCTTGCCCAAGTGCCGCGCCAAGGGTGCCCAGTGCAGCGGTCATACCCATGATGAAAGCGAGCCGTCTTCGAGGGAACCAAACTGTTGCGACATACACGGCGCCAACATACGCAAACGAAGAACCAATGCCGAGCATGATTCTGCCGAGACCAAGTATGGCCGTTGTTTCTGCAAGGGCGAATGCAAGACAGCCGGCGCCTGCAATGATTGCCGCGCCTGACAATAATTTCTTTGACCCAAAACGATCAAGGGCGACGCCTACAATTAGTTGCATGGGTGCGTATGCAATGTAGTACAAACTCATAACAAACCCAAGTTCTGTTGCGTTCATGTTGAAATCTTGTTCAAGTGTATCGCTCATGACAGATGGAGCAACACGTGCAAAGAATTCATATAGATAAAACATGGCAGCTACGCCCCAAAAAATCCAAGGCATAAATCCAGTGCGGGCTTCGCGGGCTATTTTTTTAGCCATGACGAGGTCATGTTCGAAACTTTGTTTTATTTTTGACATACTTCTATGGGCACGATAGCAAATTGGTCAACATCAACAAGACCAAGGTTGCTAAGTTTTAATTTTGGAATGACAGACAAGGGTAAAAAACTAAGTGGCATGAATGGGTCATCGAGTGGGCATCCAAGCGATGAAACTGCTTTGAGCACAGCGTGTTGTTGCGCAATAACGATTTCTGGGTTGGCATCGGACATAATTCCAGCGATAGGTAAAGGCAGCAGTGCAAGTACTTTGCCGCCTGAAACCACGCACTGGCCACCTCCTGCAGATGCAAGGGCTGTTGTCGCAACGAACATGTCTTTATCGTTATCGCCTACGACTGCGATGTTATGCGCATCGTGCCCCACCGTTGAAGCAATCGCGCCTTTAAGAAAATTAAATCCGTTGACGAAACCAAGTCCAATAGTACCTGAGTTGTGATGGCGTTCAATAACGGCCATTTTTAAAATATCTTCGTCGCCTGTCTTGCGATGAAGTTCTTCTGTAAAGAGTTGTCCGGGAATGAGCCCAATGACTCGCACAGGTTCGGATTGGATATCAAGAACAAATGAATCTTGCGTAATGCTTGCTGGCAAGTGCACGCTGTCTTTTGCAATGGACCAATCGGTTACTTGGGGTATCTCAACGACAGTCTTTCCATTTTCAGCAACAAGTTTCCCATGATGCCAAGTCTGTTTTGGTGTTGGGCATTGCAAGTTATCAAAAATAACTAAGTTTGCAAATTTGCCTTGCTCTATAGAACCAATCATTTTAAGTTCGTAATGGTCTGCAACGTGTTTGGTTGCAATGCAAATGGCAAGTATTGGATCAAGACCAAGTGTAATTGCCTTGCGGATGATGTAGTCTATATGTCCCTCATCGCGCAAGTCTGCGGGGTGTCGGTCGTCCGTGCAAAAACAGATCTTGTGTGCATTTTCTTCAGTGACAATGGGCAGGAGTGCTTCAAGATTTTTTGCGGCACTTCCTTCTCGTATATAAATTTGCATGCCTGCGTTAAGTTTCTCGAGAGCTTCATCAGCGGTGATGCTTTCATGGTCGCTCGAAATTCCAGCGGCAATGTACTTTAGTAAATCTTTGCCTCGTAAACCGGGACAGTGCCCATCTATCTTTTTACCGAGCCGTAATCCCATCTTGATTTTTTTATGTACTTCTGGGTCATTATGAATGACACCCGGAAAGTTCATCACTTCTGCAAGTGCAATAACGCGCTCGTCTTGAAAGAGGGGTTCTAAATCATCGCTAAGTAATGTTGCGCCACTTGTTTCAAATGGAGACGCAGGCACGCACGAACTTGCTGCAAAAAACGCATCGAATGGAAGATTCTTCGCGTCGTCCATAATGAGTTTTATGCCAGCGATGCCAAGCACATTTGCGATCTCGTGCGGGTCAAAAATTGCTGACGTTGTTCCATGAGGCAGCGTGAGTTTTGCAAACGATGTTGGAGGCAACATGGTTGATTCGACATGCATGTGTGCATCGATGAACCCTGGTGCGATGAATGCACCTTCGACATCGAAATAGGTATCTGCTTCGGTTGCGTCGAGTACGATTTTCCCATTGTCTATGCCAATAGAAATTTGTTCAATGCTTCTTGTTTGCACATTGATGACTTGGCCACCACGAATAATTGTATTGACTTTGGTCATTCGTTGGACAATTCTACTGCGTCGCCTGGCTCCATCACGAGTACATCGATTTCTTTTGGTGCGAACCGTGCAACGTCAACTTCGATTGCGGGCCATGTGTTGTAATGCATTGGGACGGCAGTTGGTGCGCCAATCATTTCTGCAGCGACGGCCGCCATTTCTGGGCCCATTGTAAATCGGTCACCTATTGGGAACATCGCGATGTCTGGTTGGTAGATTTGCCCAAGAAGTTCCATGTCGGAAAAAAGGGCAGTGTCGCCCGCGTGGTAGAGAATCGCTCCGGCAAATTCGATCATCAGCCCGCACGGCATGCCCATGTAGCGTCCTTTGAAACTTGAAGAGTGAATGGCTGGCGTAAAAGAAATGCCTCCGAATGGTGTTTCGATTCTTCCCCCGGGATTCCCTGGTTCGCATTTTTCATGACCTTGTTCGCCAAGGTACTCACAAATTTCAAAGGCACCATATACAGTTGCATCATTGGCTTTGGCTATTGCTTCGCAGTCTACGAAATGGTCAAAATGACCATGTGTGATTGCGATGTGGGTGCATTTCACATCTTTTGCCTCGATTATTGCAACAGGATTATCCGTAAAAAAAGGGTCTATGAGCAGTGTGTGCTCACCGTCATCAACCTGAAAACAAGATTGACCGTGAAATGTGAGTGTAATTGCCATGAGAAAGACTCCTTTTTGTTTATCCTAGCAAAAGTACATCTTCAGCTCCCCTGACTTGGCTCCATTCTCTGGCCCAACCCCAATCAATATTCCTCTTTTAAAGTGACAGTCTATTTGAAAACTTTTTCCTCCCAGGCAATCGTGCGTCATCGACCAATCACTTTTTGTTTTACAAAGTGACAGTTATTTTAAAAACTTTTTCTCTCTTGCGCACGACTACTTCACAGCCGATCACTTGTGCAAGGTATTGGTATATATGAAGATAGGAACGCATTTCAATTATCGTTGTAGGTACAAGTATTGCACTGATTTAATGAATCTCAAAGTGATATAGATTTGTATGTTGCAAAGCGAGGCAGATTTGTGTATCATTCCGTTCTTAGGAGACTGAGACTCAGTCTCAATACACACAACAGCAAATTCAAAGGTAATACTATGCGTTTTAGCACCATCATTACAGCAACTATTTTTACAGTATTCACGGCAACGACCATCTCCAATGCGTCTTCTAGGTCCACCCCTTGGCTCTACGACACAAGAACTATGCCTGCTGGCGAAGTCGAGTATGAGCAATGGGTTACATGGAAAACAGACAAAAAGAGTGATAGTAATTACAACGAGTTACGTTTCCGCCATGAAATTGAGTGGGGTTTAACAGATACAATCCAAATGGCCATTTATTTTGCAGATTGGCGTTATAAAGAAACATCAACAAGTACAAAGACATATTTTCATGATGTTGCTTTTGAAACCATTTTTCAAATTCAAGCACCAACTCCGGATCAACTAGGCCTCGCGCTGTACGGCGAGATTAAATACGGAAATGACTTCGTAGAGCTAGAAGGAAAAATACTTATTGAAAAAGAGCTCGACCAATTTAATTTCCTTTACAACTTCACTCTTGAAGCTGAATGGGAGGGAGAACATTTGGATGAAGACAAGGGAGTTATTGCAAATGCATTCGCGATAACGTATCAGCACACCCCATCATTCACCATCGGACTTCAAGCGATTTGGGAAATTGAGTTTCCAGAATGGCAAGAGCAGGGCGATCATGTAGTTTCAATCGGTCCATCAGTGGCTTGGCAGAGCGATGGTTGGTGGTTAAGTGTTTCCCCGTTGTTTCAAGTAACAAATGTTGATAGTGAACCAGACTTACAAGTACGGCTACTATTTGGAATTGACTTTTGATGCGTGTTGTTATATTCGTAGCATTACTGATTCTGACCACGACAAGTTGCATTGATATTACTAAGGTTGCACCAAAAGTGCACACATTACATACAACGACTTTAGGCACGCCTTCTGACCTTAGTTTGCTTCAATACGGCAGAGACCTGTACATTACAAAGTGTTCAACATGCCATAATACGTTGCGTATTAGCAGGTATTCAACATCAAAATGGATGGAAGTGTTACCCGAAATGGCGGAACAATCTAAAATGACAACTACAGAAACCGATGCAGTCACCGCGTATATTGAAGCGGTGTTAGTTTCGACGTCGGCGAGTGCCAACTAGTCCTGCAATAGCCAGCAGTGCGAACGCGCCGGGAGCGGGCACAAGTTGGTAGGAGAATGCGTATTGCCCCAAGACGGAGAAATCGCCTGAACCAGCGACTGTCCAATGGTCATCTTGGTATGTCAAGAATTGAATTGAATCATTTCCAAACTCAGTGAGCGAGACATCGTAGAGGTTTACGGTTCCCGTCTGAGCAGATTGGATATCGCCCCAAGCAAATCCCGCAGAAGTGTTTTCGTGATTCCAACCGAGCAACGCGTTAAGAACTTGGGATCCATTTCCTATATCGTTCCAGCCAATATCACTACCAGTATCACCTGAAGCAAACCAATCAGCGCCGGTTGAAGTTGTTGTAGAAACACCAAGGTAGTGATTTGATAGTTCGCCGTATGGATCGGCAAATGGGATTCCATCGAATAACCCAATAAAAGAAAGACCCGCGTCAGTGGAAGCAAGGATAAACGAAAGTTTGCCCGCAGTTTCAATCCCATCATTATTTAGCGTCGCAGCTAGTATTTCTTGCTCCGTGAGCGAAAATTGATTGTCATCGTTAGCGAGCATCCCGCCAAAATCACCAGCAAACAAATCATAAATTCCATCTGCGCCACTAATAGCGACATAATCCGCATGCAAGAGCGCAGGAGCGGAGAGTAAGAGGAATAGAGATGTGTGTATGTGCTTCATAAAAGGCATAAACAGCTTGTTTCATCGGTTCAAACAGGAGGCATCATGACTGATACTAGCTCTTACTAACGATGAAACTACCCTAAAGTTCGAAAAAAAAACTGAAATAGACAGCACAAGCTACCTAGGTTTACAAAATCGGCGAAATGAGTCCGATGGCGTTCTGCCAAAGTCGCCGAGGGATAGACCATTGGCGGACATTGTGTAATCGAACAGGCGTGGATTCCTCTATATAGGTCGTTTGTAAAAATCGTAACTCGCTCGCGAAATCAGTGTTGTACACGAGCATGTTGATTTCAAAATTGAGGTCTAGGCTTCGACGATCTAAATTTGCCGAGCCAATCAACGCAAGCTCCCGATCGATGGTCATCGTTTTTGAATGGAGAAGTCCACCATGGAATTCATGTATCTGTACACCCGCTTCGAGGATTTTCGCAAAACTAGATCGGCTTGCCGCAGCAACTAATTGAGAATCGTTGTTAGCCGGCAAAACAAGATGTGTTTCGATACCACGCTTTGCACAAATGAGTAATGCGGATTCTGTTGAATCGTCTAAACAAAAGTAGGGCGTTGTGATAACAAGTTCATGTTGCGCAGAAAAGAATGCGGTTTGTAAAAGTTGCGAGAGCGCTTGGTTATTGCTGTTGGGTCCAGTCGCCATAAGTTGCGCGGAGAATCCTTCGCTCGGAATGGTTAATGATTCTTGTAACAACTCTGCGAGGTTTTCATCGCTATCCATAAACCAATCTTGAATAAAAATAGCGTGTAACTCTCGTACGATTGGCCCGGTTAGTCGGACGGAAGCATCGACCCATGGTGCGTATTTTTCCTTTGGCGCAAAAGATGCTTCTGCAATATTGTTGGATCCCATATAGCCAATTTCATTATCAATAACTGCAATTTTTCTGTGGTTTCGTAAGTCAAGACGCACAAGCGCTGCTCGTAAAATATTGGCAGGAAGTGCTTCGACTACTTGAATGTTATTATCGCGCAGGCGTGCACATGTTTTGGAATGCAAAAAATCTTTAGAACCCATCGAGTCAAGCAAAAGCCGGCACTGCACGCCTCTTGCTGAGGCGTCAACCATCGCATCTGAAATTAACGTGCCCGCTTTGTCATCAAGCATGATGTACGAAAGAATGTGGCAATGTTTTTTTGCGTTACAGATATCTTCGGCAAGTGCTTCTGCCCATTTTTTTGAATCTCCAAACAGCGTCGCGTTATTCCCACCAAGTACAAAGGATGCACCAACGGTCTCCGCGATAGATGCGATCGAATGAAATTTTTCTTTAACTTCCCCATTCTTTACAGCAGTGCAACAATTTTTATGTGAAGAAATTGATTGTGGAATTTGCGCTATGATTTTTTTGTGGCGTCTTCTTCGTATGGAGCCAAGCCGCCTTGTCCCAACAAGCATATATAGAATAGAGCCACCAAGGGGTATAAAAATGATGAGTAAAATCCATGCAAGTTTTGCTGACGAAGTTTTTTTACGCTGGAGAATGACAACAGCAATCATTAAAATTTTGAGCACGAGCTCAGTAATAAACAGAATAATTGGCCATGAAGAAGATTCCATGTGCTCAAGATACATTGTTTTTCATCTTTTGTTTACTGAAAAGTAATTTCAGCCGTGTTTGTGAGGTCAAAATCTTTCGACATACCCCTGTCGATGCGTCCAAAATTTTCATGCAACCAATTAAGGCGACT
>CAWLAZ010000076.1:0-7366 GCA_963854955.1 Phycisphaerae bacterium
ACATTCCAATGAAACAAATGAAACATTGGCGCAACGCCTGCCCTATCAACCACTGCAAGAAGAAGCAGCGCCAACGAAACAAGCATGCACCACCTCATACTACGCAGTAATGATGCGTTACATTGCAGTCGTATCTTTGCTTTATTTGTGATTCGTAAAAGTGTGTCCATCGTTAATCATGCCTGCCACTTCATTGTACGCTAGAGCAGGCGATGTACATCACAAATCTTCGAGTAATTCGATGAGACGATGTTTTACTACGTCTAATGGAGCAAAAACTCGTGCACCCGCAGCATGAATATGCCCACCGCCATCAAAATTGTTTGCGAGTTTATTCACATCAATAAGTGTGTTGGGCGCACCTGGAAGACTTGGTTTAGAACGGAAACTCATTTTTGTAACTGTGGGGTCAGTGTCAGTCAACAAAATAGCTGACTGCACTGTTTCTAATACCATCGGAGTATTCACTAAGCCAATAAGATCCATACTTGATCCATTCGTTTCTTGAAAATCTTCTGATCGTAAACACATAATGGCAACTGGTCCAACATATTCCAAGCTTGCAAGCATACGTTGCAACAATTCCATCCGAGCTGGGCGCGCAGTTTCCTCAAGCGTTCTGTACAGTTGGTACCTGTCAATATCGTGTTCAAGCAATCTGGAAGCATCTGCGAAACATCGTGCATCTGCATTCGAAAAACGAAACCAGCCGGTGTCTGTTCCAAGGCCAATAAACAACGCTTCTGCCACAGAGTTTCTTCCTGAGCCAAGAGAAACCTGCATTTCCTCAAACAGTTCCATGACCACTTGCGTGCATGCTGCAGCCGACGTATCCACAACCCGTTGCCCAGCAACATCATCGCCATTGGCATGATGATCAAGGCCAATGACCTTATCGCTATTAGAACGCAACCATTTTTCAAGTGCTTCGAGTTGAGACCAAGCACCAGTGTCGGCGACAATAATTAAGTCTGGTTCTTCTTCTGGAAGTCCATTCTCTTCAAGCAAATTAATCGGGGTATCCCCCGCCGCCATTCTTAATCCGTGCTCAACCGGACCTATAAATAAATTGGTCGCGTCTTTGCCTATCGATTGCAAACCTCGGCAGAGTCCCACCACAGAACCAATCGCATCGCCGTCTGGCTTACGGTGCGTTGTGACAACAATACGTTGTGCATTTGTAATTCGTTGTGCTAATTCAGCGTAACTTGCTGTTGATTCATACACACCAGTATGTATTGTCATGTTGTACTTTCTATCAAGGTAATTGCTGATTGTATATCTTCATTAATTTGCAGCCGCAAATCATCCACCGAATCAAATCGTACTTGTTCTCGTATCCTATGTGTAATGGTAACAGTCAAAGGCCATTCATAATGTTCCAAATCGCCATCAAAAGCAATAAGGTGTGCCTCGAAAACACGAGCATATTCACCAAATGTAGGTTTTGTACCAACACTAATTGCTGCAATGTACCTTTCTCCATCAACTTCAGCAGTGCCAGCATAAATGCCGTCTTTAGGGAGCATCGTTTCTACTTGCGGAAGGTTTGCTGTCGGTATTCCCATTTCACGACCACGCCTATCCCCTCTGGTCACGTTTCCAGAGACGGAGTACCCCCGCCCGAGCATTATCTTTGCATCCTCAACATGTCCCTCTGCCAATAGATCCCGAACTATTGAACTGCTTGCTCGAACTGTCGTTGCATCAGAAAGCGTCACTTCGACGCCATCCATTTCAATAAGAGAAAAGCCGGCTTGCTTACCAAGTGTCCGAAGCGTTTCTGCATCCCCTGCTCTGTTTTTACCAAACTTAAATCCATACCCCTCGACAATTATGTCGGGTGAAGACCTTGCGACAACATCGGCAATAAACTGTTCGGGCGTTTGCGCCAATAAATGAGTTGTTGGCGTAATTTGCTGCACAATATCTGCTCCAGCGTGGAGTAACAGTTCTTTGCGCCGCGCGAATGTTGTGAGGCGTTCCAAATGGAAACTTGGATTCAATAGGGTGACAGGCGATGGGTCAAAACTCCAAACTTCAACCACGCCATCGCTGCCAACCGATGCTCGGGCCGTTTCTATAAGTGCACAATGTCCCCTGTGCACGGCATCAAAATTTCCAATTGTAAGCGCTGTTTTCAAAGAGGTTCTTTCGCAGATAGTGCGCACGATATTCGGAAATCCATTTGGGTGCTTAATGATGATAAAAACAACATCTACAGCACCTTAATCGGCTATTTTAAAAGCACAGATAAAAAAGGTGCTCATCGTGTTTTATCCCTTGAATTGCACGGGTTTAAAATGTCTAATACCAATTATGCCCACCCAATCAAAACAGCCAATTGGAAACAAGCCAGAAAATCCAAGCTCTGTCATCGACAAAGTAACGAACAGTTTTCGCACGACTGCTGAAAACACTGTGCCTTGGTTCCTCGAGCAAATGCCTTTAATGTATTTTCAAGATACAGATGAAGAAACACAGCTCGCCCATTTGCGTGCAATTATTGCTGCCAAAGCATCTGAACGCCCAATTGAACTTACACTTCGGTCAGAGGATGGTTCTGAATGGACGTGCATGCGACCACTTGACTACCCTGGCGTGCTTGCCGATTTAATGGCAGAGCTTCCAATCGATGCCACACTTCGGACTGCAAAAATCCACACCGCAACTGACGGCGGACTTGTGCTTGACACCTTTGAGTTTGGAGAAGTTGAATCTTTTTCTCTCGATAACCCAGAACATACCACGCAAGTTGAAGAAACTATCGAGTACGCCAATGAGCATTCGCTTGATTGGTCTGCTGACGAAATTCGAAACTACTTCACTCGATGCTCTGAAGATTACCTTGCAACAATCACACCGTTGCGAATGGAAAAACATTGGCAACTTGTGCAACAACTCACTGGGACGGACGGAACAACGGTTGTACTTGAGCGAGAAACCGACCCAACCCTGAGCAGAATCATTGTTGCTGTGAGTAACTCAACAAGGCGCTCAATGTTGCAACGAATTGCAACCAGATTGAGTAAATCAAAAATCAACATCCATCGTGCCTATCTTGACAGCATTGATGATGGAGAAAACGGTTGGATAACACTGGTGGGCTGCGTCGTTCAAAGTCCAGACGGTGGACCAATTGATGAAACAAGTGCACTTTGGGCTGAAGTTCGAACAGACCTTCTTCGACTGAAGTGGCTCGACCCACGCACCATGCGCCTTGGGTATTCGCATCCTGAACTTACACTTGAGACTGCAGAAATTATCACTGCCCTGCTCGACTTGGTCTACCAAGTTCTTGTGAAACAAAATCCATACGCATTTAATCCGAACCGACTCAACACCCTTGTACAATGCAACATTGAAATTTCTTCTGAAATTGCCGACTTGCTTCGCCAACGGTTC
This sequence comes from Phycisphaerae bacterium, assembly GCA_963854955.1. Lineage (GTDB taxonomy): Bacteria > Planctomycetota > Phycisphaerae > Phycisphaerales > SM1A02. The sequence continues at coordinate 3,406 of CAWLAZ010000076.1, forward strand.
AACCCTGTAAATGCACTTTCTGACAGTGTTTATTCGGAAAAACGGAAAGCACTCCTTGAAACTATCGACAACACCGTCGACCTCGAAGACACAAGAACTCTTTTTAGAAAGATGATCGACGCAGTTGACGCAGTAAAAAGAACAAACTTGTTCCTCGAACATCGGTATGCACTTGCATTGCGTATTGATCCTTCCTTCCTTACAACAGAAGACCGACAGGAATGTCCATTTGGTGTCTTCTTTGTACACGGCCGTGACTTCAACGGATTCCATGTTCGATTCAGAGACATTTCTCGAGGTGGCGTACGGGGTATTCATCCACGAAGTGTTGAACAATTTACGCGGGAACAAGAACGTCTTTACGACGAGGCATACAACCTTGCTTTTGCGCAACAGTTAAAGAACAAAGATATTCCTGAAGGCGGATCAAAAGCAGCCATACTTGTGCATCCCGAAGGACGTGTCAGTCGAAGTGTTAAGGCATTCGTCAATTCAATTTTGGATTTAATCACACCAGAGGAAACAACAAAAGCAAAAATTGTTGATCGCCTCAACCGTGACGAACTCATTTATCTTGGGCCAGACGAAAACATCACGCCTAGTTTAATCAACTGGGTTGTCGACCGAGCACGACGACGTGGGTATCCCATGCCAACTGCCCTAATGAGTTCGAAGCCGGGCGCTGGAATTAACCATAAGGAATATGGCGTTACAAGCGAAGGCGTTGTTGTTTTCCTCGACGCGGCCCTTCGTGCTGTTGGGATTAATCCAGACCAAGAAGATTTCACGGTTAAGATTACGGGTGGACCCGATGGCGATGTTGCGGGTAATGGCATACGTATCCTCAATCGTGAATACGGTGATCGTGCAAAAATACTCGGTATTGCCGATGGGTCGGGCTGTGGTGAAGATCCAGACGGGCTCGACCACACAGAGCTACTACGACTTTTCAAAGAGGCACTTCCTATCGCAAGTTTCGACCATTCGAAACTTGGACCAAACGGAAAAATTTCGACTATCGATGATCCAGAGGGCGTGCATTTACGCAACACAATGCATGACCGAATTGAAGCCGATGCATTTATTCCTTCCGGTGGACGTCCTGCAACTATCCACGGCGGTAACTGGAAAAACTTCCTTAAAGAGGACGGCGAACCAAGTGCGCGCGTCATTGTTGAAGGTGCAAACTTGTTCCTCACTCCGGAAGCTCGAACAGAACTTTCAAATGCTGGCGCACTTATTCTGAAGGATTCTTCTGCAAATAAATGCGGCGTCATTTGTTCTAGTTTTGAAATTGGCGCTTGTATGTTGCTCGACGAAGCGGAATTTATGGAAATTAAAGAGACCTTTGTCGAACAAGTACTTGATCGACTTCGACAGCTTGCTCGTGCCGAAGCAGAACTGCTTACACGGTTGCATGAACATCATCCACACTCTCCATTGCCAGAGATGAGCATCCGAATTAGCCGAATCATGTCGCGCGTTTCTGACTCCCTCATTGCAAACTGGGACAATATGAGTGAAGAGCAAACAATTGAATTGCGCCTTCTTGTCCTCGAACACCTACCTCCAATTCTCTTAGAGCGTGTCGGGGAATCTCTTTGGACCGAAATGCCAGAGATTTATTTACGGTGGATGATGGCTAAATCGCTTGCTGCAAGAATTGTATACCGAGAAGGATTTGAGTACCTTGAAACGATGGAAGATGCTGACTTTGCAGGACTTGCGTTACGGTACTTAGATCTCGAGCAAGAACGAGAACACCTTACAGACTCGATTTTAAAGACAAATTTGCAATCCAAAGGGAGGATCGCGGCGTTATTGCATGATGCTGGCATATTCTCTACGATGGGCCGACATCACAATTCGTGATGTGACGCGTCCCAATAACTTTTTCTCTCTATGGAGGTTACCAATGCGTAATCAACTTCTCACTATATTTCTAGTTAGTTTTGTTTGTCCCCTCATGATACAAACAAGTTCCGCTCAAATTGCCTTGGAGATGGAGCCCATCGAGGCAAAGTCTGTCATCACAAACGTGACATTGTATAGAAATCGCGCATCCATTACTCGAACAACATCCCTCGATTTAGACGCTGGTGGGTACGCCATTTTCTTCCGTGATATTCCTGAAGTCGCGTACCTTGATTCCGTTCAAGCACGAGTAAGTAATGGATCGCTCCTTTCAGTTGAAACTTCAAGCAGACCAATTGTTGTTGACAACAGCAAACTGATTACAGAACTTCTTGCAGAAATTGAAGGCATCAAAATTAAACTCGTTCAAACCGAAGCAACTTCGGAGTCCATTCAACTACAAATAAGCATGCTTAAAACGCTCATCGAAAAAGCGACAAACGACAAAATATCGCCCGTTGACCTTGAAACATTTTCAGCACAAATAACATTCATCGGTGATCGCATGAAAAACCTTGCCATTGAAAAAACAAACAACACAAAAGAAACAGAGGAACTTCAAAAACATTTGCGAAATGCAATGCAACGCAAACAACTCATCTCAGTAACACGCAAAAAACAAATAAATGCTGTTATCGACATCGGTGTTGTACGCGCGGGGACGGTTGAAGTGCAACTCACGTACATTGTCTATAACGCCTCGTGGAGTCCTACATACGCTGTTCGTGCAAATGCGCAGGGCAATGAGATAACGATCGATTACGATGCACTCCTGACACAAAAGACTGGCGAAAACTGGACTAATGTAGCACTCACACTTTCCACGGCACAACCACAACAATCGATTACACCACCGATGCCAACTCCTTGGTATGTTGACATATACCAACCTGCTTCGCCGTCATCTGCGCCTCGAACAAAAACCATGGGGGGCGATGCTATCTATGACGCTGCCTATTTGGGGGATGATTCTGCTTTACAAATGAGGCATTCAGAAAAAAACATGGGCGTTGCGGAAGCCTCCGCCGCAGCATCTGTCGTGAACGATGGCCCTGCTGTTAGTTTCGTGCTCCCACGCACGGTTACTGTTCCTTCAAATGCAAGCGATGCACAAACAACCTCTATTGCTACCATTGAAACATCCGCTGAACATTTTCTTATAGCGGTTCCGATGCTGACGGATCAAGTGTTTATTCGAAGCGAAGTGACAAACAAAAGCGACTACATTCTTCTTCCCGGAAAAGCATCCATATTCCATAGCGGAGACTATGTTGGAAAAACTTTTTTGAGCACTGTTACGCCGAATGAAACGTTCTCGCTTGATTTGGGTATCGAACCAACTGTAACCGCAAGCCGAACACTCATCGAAAAAACCACAACGTCAACCGGCTTGTTCAATTCTGGAAAGCAATCCTTGTACGAGTATCAAATATCCATTTCTAATGGAAACGATTCGACCATTGATGTGCGTGTCTTTGATCGAATTCCAATTTCAAGAAATGAAGAAATTGAAGTGCAACTTAAAAATGTATCTTCGCCACTCTCCACAGATGCTGTGTATTTAAAAACTGACCGCCCGCAAGGTATTCTTCGATGGGACCTGACTATTCCAGCGAACAAAACTGGTGATCAAAGCTTTATGCTGACATGGCAAGAAGAAGTCGCTCGTGGTAAAGATATCGAAATCACACCACTCCCAGAGTAAAAAAACAGTTTTCGCCCCTTATAAACAATTAGAACATGCACTAATCCAACCAGACTTTGACTGGATTGGTACACTGTGCGGCTCAATACATCAGTAAGTACGGGGTTTATATGCCCCTCAAGTAGGAAAAAGAAATACATGCGTAATTTTCATACAATTTATCGATCACTCGCTCTTATCACCCTTGTTGTTCTTGCACCACTTGGATGCGATGATGCGCCTGACAGCGAAAATGGTGTCCAGGCGTCACTTGATGCTTCAATAGTTAGCCTAGATGCAGCGTTGCGCGGAAGCAACATTACAGGACTTGAGAAAGTCATTTCAGAGATGAAACAGTTACGC
>CAWLAZ010000077.1:0-7275 GCA_963854955.1 Phycisphaerae bacterium
CGCTCTTCCCAGACGGATACATCGACGAATGCCAAATTCAAGCATGGGTTATGAGCCACGACGGCGAAAACGATGCTGACGTGCTTGCATGCACCGCAGCTTCCGCAGCACTTTGCTTGACGGATGCGCCGTTTCAAGGTCCTGTTGCGACTGTTCGTGTTGGTCGAATTGTGACTGACGAAGGCGAAACATTCGTATTGAACCCAACGCACACTCAAATGCAATACTCTGATCTTGATCTTGTGCTTTCAGGCCACAGCGATGGTGTGAACATGATTGAAATCGGCGCAGCGCAAGTAGACGAAAAATCCGTGATGGGTGCAATCAAATTTGGCTACGAAGAAGGCATCAAGCCAATCCTGGAACTCCAAATTGAATTGATGGAAAAAGCTGGCACGAGCGAAAAACGCGTTGGTGATTTATCACTTCCAAGCGATGAAGTTATGGCGAAAGTCAAAGAACTCGTTGAGACAAAAATGCTTGAAGCGCGTCGAATCCCTGGAAAAGCGGATCGAAGCGAAGCAGTCAAAGCACTTCGAAGTGAAATGATTAAAAATAACTTCGTAATTCCAGAAGGCGTTTCATACAGCGAGCATATGACTGCTGAAAAAACACAGCGTCAAGCAAAAGAAGCTTTCCGTAAACTCGAAAAGAAATGCACTCGTCAGCTTATAGTCGAAGAGTCTATTCGCGCAGACGGTCGTTCATTCGACCAAATTCGCGATCTTCTTATGGATCCAAAGTACTTTCCACGCACGCACGGTTCTGCATTGTTCCAACGCGGCGAAACACAATCACTTGTTACTTGTACACTTGGTACAGGTCGGGATGAACAAATCGTTGATGGTTTAATGCCAGAATACGCAAAGAAGTTCTACCTTCATTACAACTTCCCACCGTTCTGCGTTGGTGAAGCCGGCCGAATCATGGGTCCAGGTCGACGAGAAATCGGTCACGGTGCTCTTGCTGAACGCTCATTGATGGGTATTCTCCCTGATGTTGAAGACTTCCCATACACCATTCGATTGGTCAGTGACATTACTGAATCAAACGGTTCGTCTTCGATGGCGAGTGTGTGTGGTGGTTGCCTCGCACTTATGGACGCGGGTGTTCCAATTCAAAACACATGCGCGGGTATCAGCGTTGGTCGATTTAGTAACGATGAAGGAAAAATCGTTCGAGTGATGGACATCCTTGGCGAAGAAGATTTCTTTGGCGATATGGATTTTAAAGTGTGTGGTACAAAAGAAGGTATTACTGGCGTGCAGCTTGACCTTAAAGCACGCGGACTTTGGTTCGAAGAAATTGAAATAATTTTCGAAATGGCACGCAAAGGCCGCTTCGATATCATCGATCAAATGGAAGCAGTGCTTGATGGTCCCCGCAAGGAACTTTCAGATTTCGCACCACGTATGCTTACTATTACGATTAACCCAGAAAAGATTGGCAAGCTCATCGGTCCTGGTGGCAAGACAATCCGTCAAATTACTGAAGACACTGGCGCAAACATCGACATCAACGATGACGGCGTCGTCTTTATTAGTTCGGTTGATCTTAAATCAGCAAACGCTGGTCTTGCAGCTGTTGAAGCAATCGCTGCTGAAATTAAAGTCGGCAGCGTCTTTGAAGGCAAAGTTGTTTCGACTCGTGACTTCGGCGCATTCATCGAAATTGCACCAGGAACAGATGGCATGTGCCACATTTCTGAACTTGCTGATGGTTTTGTCGACAAAGTCGAAAACATTTGTAAGGTTGGCGACAAGATAAGAGTGAAAGTCATCGCTGTCGATGATACTGGTCGTATTAAACTTTCAGTGAAAGCGTTGCTCAAAGAAGCAGCGAAAGAAGCTGAAAAAGAGACCGTGGAAAACTAGATAATGTTTTCTTGGACTTGGCTTATTGCAGGCACCGCTCTTGGAGCGGTGTCTGTTTTGCCATTTGCATTTTGGCGGCACAAGCGTGACGCAAAGCGAACGGACGAAGCGCGCAAACGAGCGCAGGTATCGGAACGTATGGCGGAAATTGGTAATATGACTTCGGGCCTTGCGCACGAAATTAAAAACCCACTTTCAACAGTCGGATTAAACGCGCAGCTGCTTGCAGAAGATATTGATCACCTTGATGCTCATGATAAAGATAAACTTAAAATCATAAAACGGCTTGGTTCTCTTTCGAGGGAAGTACATCGATTGAAAGGGATTCTAGATGACTTCCTGCAGTTCGCGGGTCGAATGAAATTGCACCGTGAAAAGATTGACTTGCGTGAAGTGCTTTCTGATCTTGAAGATTTTTATCAACCGCAGTGTGACAGCGAGTCGATTGTGTTGCGGATGCAGATGCCAAAAGAGCCCGTTATTGCAAACGTCGACGCTTCTCTTTTGAAACAAGCGATATTGAATTTGCTGATCAATGCAACACATGCGATGGGAGAAAGCGAGCAAAAAGAATTGATGATTCGCTTAGAAGAGAATGCTAGCGAAGCATGCATTCATATTATTGACACAGGGAAAGGGATTGAAGAAGTTCATATCGACGAAATTTTTCATCCCTATGTTTCAAACAAGCAGGGCGGTACAGGTCTAGGGTTGCCAACGACCATGCGCATTGCCCAAGAACACGGCGGGCACATTCGCGTTAACTCAACGGTTGGACAAGGCAGCGATTTTATACTGTGTGTACCATTGCACGAATAATGCGAGTTGTTATTTTATACAATCCAATTTCTGGACGCGGCAAAGCATGCAAGATGGCGTATGCCATTGCAGAGAAATGTATACAAACGACGTGCGAAGTTGAAATAATTGCAACGCGACTGGGTGATCCACAGAATTGGCTGAAACCGATGTTGGAAAGTACACCAAGCGCGGTCATAGTTGTTGGTGGTGATGGAACATTACGGCAAGTTGCAAGTGTTTTAAATGGAACAACTATTCCTGTGTACCACGCGGGATCCGGAACAGAAAATTTGTTTGCGAAATCAATGAACACAAATAATGCATCTCCGAAAAATATTTTTGAGTCCGTATTAAATGGAAGTAGTATCGAAATCGACACAGCTACAGCAAACGGTGACTTCATGCTCTTAATGGCATCTGTTGGTTTTGATGCAACGGTCGTCACCGATCTTGCAAACAACCGAGGAAGTTCAATTACACATTTTTCGTACATCATGCCGTTTGTGAGGCAGTTACTAAAATGGAATCTACCTGAAATTTCGGTTGTCGTGGATGGAGAAACGCTTGTATCAAATAAAGTTGGCTGGGCTGTTGTTGCAAACAGCAAACAATACGCCCGCGGTTTAAATCCAGCAAGAAACGCAAGTATCACAGACGGCAAACTTGATGTCGTATTTTTACCGTTACGGGGTCGTTTGAGTTTACTCAAATGGCTTTTGCATACGTACCGTGGTACGCATTTGCATCATTCCGATGTGGTGCATGCGACAGGATTCGAAATAGAGGTTCGCACAACAGAGCCAGCACCATGGCAACTTGATGGCGACGGTATAGGCGATGCAACTAAAATGAAACTGGCATGTGTTCCCAAGTCGCTTTGGGTTTTACAATAACCCATCGCTGTCAATAACTGCTCGCGCAACTTTTGCAATGGATTTCCGTGAACTTCGCGATTGCTTTTGTAACAATTTCATCGCTTCTGGTTCAGAAATGTCTTTACGTTTTACTATAATCCATTTTGCGCGTTCGATGAGTTTTCGATCGTCAAGGCGTTGGGTTAAATCAACAATTTGACTCCGTTGATCAACATGGTCAAGGAATCGTTGCCAAGCAACGGTAAGACCTGCACTAATTTGTTCACTCGATGCTGGCTTTAACAGATACCCAAAGACCCCAGCGGCAATGCTGTTCCGAAGGAAGTGGTCGTCCGAGTATGCCGTAAGCATGACAATAGGAATGTCGTGTTCATGAAAAATAATTTGCGCGGCCTTCATTCCGTCCATCACAGGCATTTGAATATCAAGTAAAGCAATGTCTGGACGTTCGTCTTTAACTTTTGCGATGGCCTCTTCGCCGTTTTTGCATGGGCCAATGACCTCAAAGCCAAGGTTTTTGAGTAAGCCCATTATGCCTTGCGCGACAAGTAACTCATCATCGGCAACAAGTACTTTTGTAGGTTTTTCAAGTAACGCTAGGTTTTCAGAGTTTGATGGTGTCATTCGTAGACGTCCTTTCGTTCTTGCAGCGGGTAACAAACGTAGTCACTCCACATTGGCGGAACAAACGTAGTGTACAGTTAAACGAATGATTCAAAACTAAAACTAACCATCAATCTAAAAAATCGCCTTCTTTGAGGCGTTGCGGTACGTATTCTTCGGTGACATAGGAAATGTCTTTTGTAATCAGGGATTCAACTTCCATTTTAAAACCGTTATTAAGCATAGTTTTAATTTCACGTTGCCATTCTCGTTTCCCTTCAAACCAAGGGTACGCAGCAATTTGTTTTGCTCGCGTAATGTCGCGGTCGTTCAATTCAATTTTAACATCGTCAGACAAATCAAGTCGTTCGTAATCTTTGGAACGGATGCCCATAAACTTTGCATCAGGAATCGCCATACGTTCTGATTCAAAAGCAAGGTTAATAGATCCTTGTTTGATGACGCTGTAAATATAGTGTCCCCACGGATCGCAATCAAGCAAGCAATACACAGGCAGGCCAAGTTCTTTATGCATGCGATGCAACATCCGCCGAACACCGCGAGGGGGTTGACCCGATCCTTCAGTCAAAATGCAGTTGTGGGTTTCCCAAAAGCGATCTTCATTAAAACGGCTCCAAACTGTATCCTTCTCGACATGTAAAATAAAATCTGCATTACAGTTTTTGAACTGCATGACATTGGGCTCGCAAATACTTGGAATGGCGTATCCGCCTGAGCCCATCTTGCGGCAATTTATCTCGTCGCCGTTATCAACTACTGTAATGTTGCCAACCATTGTCCCGCGCTTCTTTGCAAATATATGTAACTCTTCGCGCAAGCCATCTAGTGAAACTTCGAGGTCTTCTAAAATGCCATCGGATTCACTTTGGTCGTTAAACGTTTTCTCTTTCGTGCCAGGAATGGTGTGCAATCCCATGTAGTACATTCCACGCAAACTCAATGTTTTTTCTGCTTCGATTAGGTCCCTGCACCCCTTGGCAAGCAAGAGCGATTGCATGAATTTTCGGGATTGTCCAAGATTAAACAAACTTCTTGTTTGGGTGTTTGTGCCCATTTCAAGAATTCGCTTTTTCTTGTTGTAATTCATGTTTGAAACTGTGCGTATCGGAATTTCGAATGTAGGTTCTTTTTGAGCCAAACTTTTTTTAACAATGGACGTTGTAAGCGTTTCGATTTTCTTGATTGTTCCAGCATCCCGCTTTTTATCAACAATTCGTCTGGTTGCCTTCTTGCTTACTATTTTTACAGGAATCTTTTTAGCTGTTTTTTTATTCGACGTTTTTTTAGATGTTTTCTTCTTAGCCATTACTGTTTACTCCGCTTGCGAGTAGTTTTCTTTGTTGTTTTGCTTTTTTTCTTCTTTGTAGATTTACCAAACAGAGTATCTTCTTGAGTAGGAATATCTTGCAATTCATCCACGATAATCACATCATCATCGTTACCTAGACGTCCATGATCGTCCAAGACCTGTCCTTCATCATCGAGCATTGAATCTGCTTCCTCTGTTCTACGTTTCGCTTGCGTCAATAATGCCTTGTAGAGCTTGTCGATGTCTGTACCGATGAGTGAATTGCAACATCGTGAAATCTCACCGATGTACCGTTCGAATACGCTGCGCCTTTCGGACTCTCGGGCCATTCGTTTGCGTCTGCGAAGATACGTCCCAAGCTTTCGACCACACTCTTGCAGTGCAAGTTTCATTTCTTTCCGAATTTCATCGTAGTCAGCAATTGCTTCTTTTGATTCACTTGTAAACGGTACCCACACACTTACCATATGGATCATCACAACTAGCGGTCCAGAAGGAATAGAATTGCGTGGCTGGGTTAGACCGTAATTTTTCCAAGATGTTTCGGCAACTGCTTTGAATGAACAGCAACTTGACTGAGAGTACAACAATGGAACTCTGTTTGCGAACCGAAGCACTTTTGCGCTGTCGTCTCTGCCAAGCCCACCGCCGTAACCAATGGCAACTTCAATTTGAAATGGATTCCCACGGTAGACATTTGGTGGCCTTGTCGACGCAGCGAAGAATTCCGCCTTTACTTCTTTAAGTAATCCCGCAAGCAATGCCTTGGATCCGATTGGCACAAGGCAATCTGTGTTTGGAGCAATAATACGTGTCTTTTGAATAGAGTCGTATAGTTTCTCTGCCTCTGTATGGCCAATAGATTTGATCCAAGTTTGCCCCGTTAAGTCAGCACCTTTACAGATTTCACGTGCTTTTGTTGCACCTACTCTGCAGAAATCTTTTGATAAGAACCCACCAAGTTGACGTTGGTCGGTACGTTCAATCATCTGAATGAGCGTACCAAGCTCAATTCCTTTTGGGTGTGGCTTAATCTCCTTTGGCTCTTCTGGCAACTCATCTATTGCTCGAGGAAACTCAATAGTTTCGTTTGTTGGCGTGACGTAGGTAACACGAGCATGTGGATTCGCAATTGCTGTTTGTTCTAGATATTCGTCGATGGACTGTCGACCTTTTTGGTACTTGCCTTCAAGTTCGATAATAACTTGTGTGCCATGGCCTTCTTCAAAAAGGGAGTTGTCATCAGAGTGCTCGGTATCGCTGATTACTGTGGGCCTATTTTTAGAAGTATCCATTTTTAACACTACTTCATGCGCTGTTTTTTTCTTCCCTGTTTTTGAAATAATAATGAGTGGCTTGCCCGTTGTCATTAAGCCATACATGCCAGCAGCAGAAATGCCGATGCCTTGCTGCCCACGTGACATTTTCAACCGGTGAAACTTTGAACCATACAAGAGTTTGCCAAAGATGTTTTCAATTTGTTCGCGAACAATGCCAGGTCCGTTATCGCGAATAACAAGTTTGAAGCGTGACTCGTTAATCTGTAATACGCGAACATATATATGTGGCAAAATCCCCGCTTCTTCGCAAGCATCAAGTGCATTGTCGACGGCTTCTTTAATTGCAGTGAGCATCGCCTTGCGTGGATTATCAAAGCCAAGCAGGTGACGGTTCTTCGCAAAAAATTCGCTGACAGAGATATCGCGTTGTCCCGCTGCCATTGATTCAGCAGTAACATTCGTACGCGTTTTTTTCTTTTTAGGTGTATTGGTATTTGGCATAGTTGCGTGTT
>CAWLAZ010000078.1:0-7250 GCA_963854955.1 Phycisphaerae bacterium
TCGTTGCTTTGCTGTTCTTCCATCGACGTCACCTTGAAACTGCGCAAAAAGTTTCGGGCGAATGTCTTCAAACTCTTTCAAAGTGGCTTGCCATCTTTTTGCAATATCTTTACCAAAGGTGTCGTACTCGATCCATTCTTCAAGGTCGAGCAACTCTGCGAGTTGTTCGCCTGTGTCTGCGGTTCCGTCGCTCAGGCCTGCTTTCAATGCTTCTCCTGCAGAAAGCATAAGGTTTTGACCAGTGGTACTAAGCACTTCGTCGCCAGATGAATCATAAAAGTAAGTGAATTTTCCGGTTTCAGGATCAATAGAGTAAGAAAACTGCTGATTTGATTTCACCATACATCCTGCAACCGCTGGTGTGTGGCTCGTTTTTGCGAGTACTCCTTGAAGTTCTTCAATCCACCCATACAGCGTATGGTCTGAAGCAACATTTTCAATGGATCCAGAGTACATGGTGATTGCGCCGACATACCCTGAAGAACGATAGTAGATTTCATCGCAGAGAAATGCAGTCGCAGCTGCGCCTGAACCAGCGCTTTGAATCCAAGCGATAAATCGATGTCGATCTCGTGCGTTAAAAACAGTATCGCGTATATCAGACCAAACCTTCACGCTTCCACCACCAGATTTAATATCAAGAATGATAATTTGCCCAGGGCCGTACTCTTCATCAACATGATCGATAAGTTGCTGTATTTCGGTTGGTCTGAAATAGGTCCCTACCATTTCATACAACGGGAGAACGAATACGCCTTTTGGAAGTTCGCCTTCTGCGGCGAGCACAATTGGTTTTTTGATTTCATCTTCATCGGTTGTTGTTGACGGGGCTTCTTCCGAGCTCGAATCTTCCGAGTTCGTATCTTTAGAAGGGGTTTCTGTGCCACCTTCAATCGCCACTATCTCTTCGATCATTATCAAATCGCCGCTCACAATGATATAGGCACCAGTGGCTCGCTCAAGAATGCCTTCAACCTGCGATGTTTTACCACGTTTAGAAATGGTGAGTGTGATTGTCTGTTCGAGGTCGCCACTCCAGACATTGCCATCGTTGAGTGTTATGTTCACCGAACCTGCAAACAGGGAAGCAGAGACAAAGCAAGTTGTGAAAAAAAGTACGCGTTTTATTGTTTGTATATTTATCATGATTTTTTCTTCTCGTTCGGATTAACCGCCGCCTCCACCAATTGGGCCGCCTCTGCCACCACCGCGACCGCCGCCACCGTTTTTAAGTTGTTCGAGTTGTTCTTCGATTTCTTCAATCCACTGTTTAAGTGTTTGTTCATTAACTCTGTATTTGCGGCCGATGCGTGCTGCGACGGCATTTGACTTTTGTAGGAGTTTCAATAATCGTTGGTATTCGCCAAGTTGTTGCCGAAGGTACCTCGCGGTGTCCTCGCCACGAGCCCACCCTCCGTATTTTTCGCCATCGCGAAGCATCTTTTCTGCTTTGATAAAATCTTTTCGCCATTTGATTGAATGTGCAGTGAGCTCTTGCGTGATGTCTTCGCCCACAAGGTGGTAGACTCGAATGCCTTCAGAAAGCAGGACATCGTTTCGTGTGTTCGCATTTCCTTTGCTGATGCCAACTTCTGCTGCAATCGTAGAAGAAAGGTGCGGCATGTAATCAACGCCTTGGTCGAGAACTAAGTCGCCCTCAAGATTATCTGCCCAAACAACGTCTTTGCCTACCCATGAGCCAGACAAAGGAACATCTGGGTCAGCAAATGCGCGGAGCAGTGCTTCTTCGCGCCCAGCGTATTCAGCTAAAGTCTTTGTGTGAATCATTCTAAATTCACGAATTTTTCCGCGCGTGTCTTCAGCGTTGATATTATTAAAATCAGAGGATAAATAGGTTGAGTGCAAGTAAGCATCATCCGCCATGTACAACGTTGGCCATGAAAGTGCAAGGACGGTGCTTGCTCCGGCAGAATCTTCTACCCAAACAACTTGGGGGTATTCAGCAAGTGGTGTGTAGAACACCTTGCGAATCTCTACAAGGTCTTCAGCGTTATATGTATTAAATTCAATACGATCACCAAATCCCATAAGTGTGTGGAATTTGTTTTTGAAGTCCCGGCTTAGAAGTTCAATGAGAATAAGATCAGGATCGGCTTCTTTAATGCGATCAACCATGTCTTCATACAGTTCGTGATGAATATCCGTGTGCATTTGACCGTGCATTGGAATAATTAAGACGCCCGGACCATCGTCATCAGTTTCTATAACAGAGTCGGACCAGACGCCGTCTTGAAATGCAAAAGAAGCATTTACTATGAAGGCAATAGTGAACAGCACGATTGATTGAAAATAGGTATTACGCATACACTTAGTATACCTATGTAATGGCGCTTACGAGTCAAGTAAATCGCGATAAATAGCGTTTGCAAGGGTTAAGGCATCGTCTTCATTCGAAATTACGCCCTCAAGCTGTGCGTCGTAGACTGCCTCGAGCACAGTGCCTAAGTGCGCAGATGGCGGGATGCCTGCATCAAGGAGCTGATTCCCATCGACCAGTCGCTTTGGTGCTAGCTCAGTCTGAGAAAGAACAGTAACAGATCGCTTGATATAGATAAACAAGGGGCGGTCTTCAGCTTGGACAATGGAGAGTGCGTGAATGAATTCATCCGTACTTGCGGTTCGTTTTTGTTTTGCAATACCCAGCGTGTCCCAAGAGAATAACGCACGGTGTAGACGAATAATATTTTGTAATTCATTAAAAGTTTGGTTAGACAGCAGTAACTGTTTACGCCACCTATCAGCGTGTTGTAATGCATCGCTTTCAAACCCGTTACGGTCAAGGATCCATGCAGCGAGCGTGGTTGCATACGAGCTTATCGCAGGCAAGCGCCCAATTCTTGTTGGCGCATTCATGCATGATGCTTCGTTAAGCATAATGAGATCAAGACCAAGGTATTGAAGTTCCCATGCGGCAACGCCACGGTTTGAATGCAAGAACATCTTCTTTATTTCTTCGCCGATTCGTTCTTTTGAAATACCAGCAAGTTTATGTGACCCTTTGCGAATCGCTTCTGCGGTTTCCGTTTCAATGGAAAATTCAAAGCGCGAGGAAAACCGAACTGCGCGGAGCATACGTAAATGGTCTTCAGCAAAGCGTTCACTTGGATCACCAATCGCGCGAACAAGCCGGTTTTCTAAATCATTTTTTCCGCCAACAAAGTCAATGGTTGTATCGTTGATAGGGTCCTCGAAAAGCCCATTAATAGTGAAGTCTCTTCTTTGCGCGTCTTGTTCTGCATCGCAAAATTCGATTGAATCAGGATGACGAGCATCGCTGTAAGGTCCGTCTTTACGGAACGTGGCAACGTCGTACATAAGTTCGTTGTTCCGAACGAGCATCACGCCGAACGCCTCGCCTACATTGCGTGCATTTGGGAATAAAGTATGAATGTCTGCCGGCCTTGCGGCGGTGGCGATATCGTACTCAACGGGAGCAGCACTTAACAAACGGTCTCGAACACAACCGCCAGCGAAATACGTTTCAAAACCTGCGTTTCGAAGTTTTTTCAAAACGTCTATGGCACCCTCTCGGCATTTGACTGGACAAATTTCGGTCATGTCGGCATGCCGTAGAACAGAACCCACATCCCAGGACCCATTTTATGCGCTTCTGGTCCAACGAGCGTCTCAATAGTGTGGTCAGTGTGACGCGGGTCTAATGGTGTGCGTAATACGACGAGCCCTTCTGGGTCAAGGATTGTATTGAATGTTCGAACTTGTTCAAATATTCGTTCGCGGGTTGCTTCGTCAATCATCATTGCGTACGGTGGATCGATAAAAATGACATCGACTGGCCGTTGCACACGAAGAAGTGGAATGGACGAGAGCGCATCGCTTTGCAAGGCGATCGCGGTGTCTTTGCAGTCGAGTGTTGCGATGTTATTTTCTAACATGGCGAATATTTTTCGGTCTTGCTCTACAAGGACGACTTCTTTTGCTCCTCTGCTTGCTGCCTCAAGCCCCATCGTGCCCACGCCTGCAAAAAGGTCAAGGACTATCCCCTCATTTATATGCCCTCGAAGTTGGTTAAACACAGATTCACGCGCTCTGCCCGTCCATGGGCGTGTTGTTTCATTATCGCGCGGGGTTTTAAGGCGTCTTGATTTAAATTGACCTGATAATATTTTGAGCATTATGCATAGGATACCTTCTTTAGCCACAATAGAAAAATTTCGAAGTGGTACCGAGCAAGGCGGTGCCTGCCACTGTTGTGCATGACCTCGTTAGTATGGGTGGGATGCATACGCGTTTTGAAAGTTTACCGAGCCGTCTCCGTGCAGTTTCCAAGGAAGTGCACATAGGGGACGTACCCTGCTTGCTTTGCTGTGTCGATGAAAAACCTCGCCCTTTTATGCTATGGATTCATGGCAGAACGGCTGATAAAGAACTCGACCCCGGTAGATACTTGCGGTATGTGCGCAAAGGAATAAATATCTGCGCGGTCGATTTGCCTGGGCATGGAGCTCGTTTTGATGCGACGATGCAAGAACCAAACACAACATTGGAGGTAATGCGGGCCATGGCGAATGAAGTGGACACTGTACTTGATGGTTTGCAAGAACACGGTTGTTTTGATCTTCAACATGCTGGTATTGGCGGAATGTCTGCGGGAGGCATGGCAACAATTCAGCGCTTGCTGCAACCAAATAAATTTAAAGTAGCAGTTTTAGAAGCAACAACGGGCGATTTGAGATCGATGCAAAGTTATCCTTTGTGCGAGGGGCTCATTGAATCTGAATTTAATGCGATAAATCCAATGGCTCGGCTTGCCGATTGGCAAGATATTCCGGTCATTGCTTTTCATAGCCGAAGTGATACTTGGATTCCATTTAGTGGTCAAGAACGATTTATCCATGCAATCAAAGAGCAAAGCAAGGCGCCTGAAGAAATAGAATTAATTTCATTTGATAGAACGGGTGCACCGTTCGAACATATTGGATTTGGTCGAGAATCTGCATTTGTGAAGGAAGAGCAAGTAGAATTCGTAGCGAAGCACCTTTCAATTGATATGGAGAAAGAATGACAACAACACAACTTGATGGATGGTACGGACAATTTGGCGGTAGGTACGTTCCAGAAACATTAGTTTCTGCACTTGACCAACTTGCAAACGCATGGGAAGAAGCGACGAACGATCCGGAATTCCAACAGGAACTTGATGGGTTGCTTGAACATTACGTTGCGCGCCCAACGCCTATTACATTTGCCCCTCGGTTAACAGAACATGTTGGGGGTGCTGAAATTTGGTTGAAACGTGAAGATTTGGCGCACACGGGCGCGCATAAAATCAATAACACAATCGGGCAAGCGCTTTTAGCAAAGCGAATGGGTAAGCAAAGAATTATTGCAGAAACGGGTGCTGGGCAACACGGTGTTGCAACAGCAACAGCTTGTGCAAAACTTGGACTCTCGTGCGAGGTGTACATGGGAGCGGAAGATGCAAGGCGACAGTCATTAAACGTGTTCCGAATGAAGTTACTCGGCGCGCAAGTAAATGTTGTTGAATCGGGCTCAAAAACATTGAAAGATGCAACGAACGAAGCGATGCGTGATTGGATGGGTTCTGTCGAAGAAACACATTACATTCTTGGGTCCGTTGTAGGACCGCATCCGTTTCCACTTATTGTTCGCGAGCTGCAATCGGTCATAGGCAAGGAAGCAAGGCAACAATGCCTTGCTGCCTTTGGAGACCTTCCAAACTACATCGTTGCGTGTGTTGGAGGTGGATCAAATGCCGCAGGCATTTTTGCGCCTTTTGTTCAAGATGCGCAGGTGCAGCTTATTGGTATTGAAGCTGGCGGTACTGGGTTAGGTAAGGGCGAACATGCTGCCCCGCTCTGCCTTGGTTCCCCCGGCGTACTGCATGGTTCATTGAGTTATATTTTGCAAAATCAAGATGGGCAAACAGAAGATGTGCATTCCTGTTCGGCTGGTTTGGATTATCCGGGAGTTGGCCCAGAGCATGCGCATTGGAAAGATGAAGGTCGGGTTTCGTACCAAATAGTTGACGACAAAGGAGCACTTGATGCCTTTCAACTTTTATGCGAAACGGAAGGTATTATTCCAGCGCTTGAATCATCGCACGCTGTTGCTGGTGCTCTACGAATTGCAAAAGAAATGGCTTCGAATGAGCGGCTCCTCATCAATCTTTCTGGTCGTGGTGACAAAGACGTCGAGGAAGTGCAACGTTTATTATCCCTAAGTTGAGCGCGTCTTCTACGACCATTAATCTACCGCGGGTAGATTAACTGGCTGTTGGGTTGCAGCATTTGGCTGGACGTTTGCCTGCACCTTCAGCATCTTGGAATGTTGGATATCCAACTTTGTTTTTGTCCATGATTTTTTTCGCACTACCGCAATCAGAACTATGAAATACCTTGCTTCGCTTCGAGGCAAGGAACGGCGCGGTGTCAGGCGCAGCAGTTTCTGATTCTGTGTTAGTTGATGAAATGGCTGGAGCAAATGGCGCAACAGGCGAAGAGAGCAAGGCAGTTTTTGTAAGAGCATCCGGCCAATGGGTGCCATGCTTGGTGTCCCCTGCACCCTCGCGCGGGACCATGTCCACAGCAATGGCGCAATGGTCTGATGCGTAGCCAGCAGGAATAGGGTCTTTGCGCCAATCGTATACAGGATGGGAAGAGCCAAGAACAAACCCGCTGTCAACAACAAGTTCTCCAACTGCAGGTGCATTTACCATGATGAAATCAATGAGTCGATCGGATGTATGTGTTTTACGAAGTGGTGACGTATCGTTCCACTTAACATTTTTAACTTGAAACGAAAGTGCGTCTGTCATGCCGTTTCGTAAATAAACACAAATAGATCGTTCCCATGGTTGGGCATTAAAATCTCCAATCACGGCAATGTTTCGTTCAGGGTTTTCCTGATTCATTTCTTTAATGTACTGCATGATTTGCAATGCCTCGAATTCGCGGTGCCATGCGTTTCTTCCAGCTTTGTGGTGAATACTAAAGACGGTGAGTTCGTAACCCTCGGGTGTCTTTACTGTAACGCAAAGTGGGCTTCGTTGAAAAATAATTTCGTTCTCGCCGGCAGGTATTTCAGTCCAGCCTCCACCAAGCCGTTCCATGTTTGTCAGGTCAGCGTTCTTCCATGTTTTTATCTCAGTGACTGGAAAACGGCTCAAGATACTTTGTTCAATACCTCTGTAATACCCGACTTCCTCTGAAACAACATATGTATAGCCCATGTCTGGAAGGTATGTTTGG
>CAWLAZ010000079.1:0-7109 GCA_963854955.1 Phycisphaerae bacterium
TGCATGGAACTATTTTGTTGCAATTCAAAGAAGATGGCGTTGTTTGCGAAATCAATGTCCCGCTCACTGTTGAAGAGTAGCCACCTTCGCTACAATGCCTTAAATGTCAAAACCTTGTCCAGAAAAATGCAATGTGCTTCTCATCGGTGGCGGCGGCCGAGAACATGCCTTAGCATGGAAATTGTCACAATCCCCGAAACTCGGAACTCTTTACGCAACGGATTGTTCTAATGGTGGTATTGCTTCCCTTGCAAAGCCCTGTGACAAAAAATGGGATCCAACTGAAATATTCTTTTTCGGTCGATGGTGTGATAAGCATGCTATTGATTTGATTGTCGTTGGTCCCGAAGTCCCACTTACTGAAGGTATTTCTGACGCAATGACGACAGAAAATCGTTTGGTATTCGGGCCAAACAAAGCGGGTGCAAAAATTGAAGGCGATAAATCATACGCAAAAGAGTTAATGCTCCAAGCATCAATACCGACGGCAGATTCTCGTTCCTTTTCTGAGATAGATGCTGCAAGA
This sequence comes from Phycisphaerae bacterium, assembly GCA_963854955.1. Lineage (GTDB taxonomy): Bacteria > Planctomycetota > Phycisphaerae > Phycisphaerales > SM1A02. Next base: position 527 of record CAWLAZ010000079.1, read on the forward strand.
AGTTACTTACTTCGTGGGCTTGACAGAGAATTTGAAGCTGAGAATAAAATGGAATTTTCGGAAGAAGTAGAAGCGTTTATGGAATGGTGTGAACTTCGCGATAAGAAAACCCAGTTTGTTTTTACAGATGAACTGCGTGAATTTCTTAATACCCGAGAAGAACCATGCGTAGTTAAAGCAAGTGGCCTTGCTGCCGGAAAGGGCGTAATTGTTTGTAAAACAATTGGGGAAGCACTTTCAGCCATTGAGTTGATTATGGAAGAACGCGCATTTGGCGATGCTGGCGAGACGATTCTTATAGAAGAGTTTATGCGAGGGCAAGAGGTAAGTGTTCTGGCGCTTGTTGATGGAGGAACAATTTGGCTTCTCGATCTTTGTCAAGACCATAAACAAGTTGGCGAGGGCGACATTGGACCAAACACTGGCGGCATGGGCGCTTATTGTCCAGCGCCAATTTTGAACGAAGAGATGGCTGCATTTGTGGAACGTGAAATACTTGTACCGGCCGTTGACGCGATGCGAAGAGACGGCATTGAGTATCGTGGAGTGTTGTACGCAGGAATCATGCTTACGCCAGCAGGTCCTAAAGTTTTAGAATTTAATTGTCGATTTGGCGATCCAGAAACACAACCATTGATGGCTCGCTTTAAGGGCGATTTGGTGGATGTACTTTGGCGTACTGCTGCGGGCGATCTTGATGGCGCAAAGATTTCATTTGAAGATACAGTCGCAAATTGTGTCGTTATGTGCAGTGAGGGATATCCAGGATCGTATAAGAAGAACCTTGCCATTACTGGGATAGAAGATGCTGAATCGGAAGAAGGCGTAGTTGTATTTCACGCAGGAACAGATTGCACAAGGGGTGGCCTTCATACTTCTGGGGGACGAGTGTTGGGAGTCACCGCAACAGCAAAAGACTTAGATTCCGCACGCACTAAGGCGAACGCTGCATGCGATAAAATTACATTCCCAGGTGCTTTTTGGCGAACCGATATCGGTTGCCGTTGAAATCATGACCCGCTTTTTCTGAGTGTAGTGATTTCATCCCGTATCGTGGCCGCTTTTTCAAACTGTAATTTGTCTGCGGCTTCAAGCATGGCATTTTCTAAAATCTCGATACGTTCTTCAATATCAAATTCTTCTGCACTTCCATCTGCATGAAACGCTTCTCTTGCGATTTGCCTAGCGGACAATTCATCTTCTATTCCTCTTCGGATTGCTTTATTGATGGATACGGGTGTAATGCCGTGTTCTCTGTTATGCGCTTTTTGTATTTCACGTCGACGTTGGGTTTCATCTATAGCGACTTGCATTTGAGGAGTGATTTTGTCTCCGTACAAAAATACTCGTGCGTTTACATGTCTTGCAGCACGGCCAATTGTTTGAATTAGACTTGTTTCACTGCGTAGAAAACCCGATTTGTCTGCATCGAGAATACAAACAAGGGATACTTCAGGCAAGTCAAGACCTTCACGCAGCAAGTTGACACCGATAAGTAAATCAAAATTGCCTTGTCGTAGTTCTCGGAGTATTTCAATTCGTTCGAGCGTTTGAATATCGCTGTGCAAATATTTAGACCGCAGAGCAGTCTTTGAAATATATTCAGAAAGATCTTCAGCCATTTTTTTGGTGAGCACCGTGACGAGAACTCGTTCGCCTCTTGCAACACATATTTTTGCTTCTTCGATGAGGTCGGCAACTTGCGTGGCTGCAGGTCGTACTTCAATTAGCGGATCGAGCAGGCCAGTTGGTCGAATTATTTGTTGCGCAACTATCCCGTCGGATTTCTCAAGTTCGTAAGGACCAGGAGTTGCAGATACATATATCGTTTGAGGAATGATCTCTTCGAATTCATCAAAGGTGAGCGGCCGATTGTCGAGTGTGCTGGGTAAACGGAACCCATGTTCTACAAGCGTGCGTTTTCTGGCTTGGTCTCCGTTGTACATGGCGCGGACTTGAGGAAGGGTGACGTGTGATTCGTCAATAAACAGTAACCAGTCATTAGGATCACGGTTTGGAATGTGTCGAAAATAATCTAACAGGCAAAACGGTCTGCTTCCTTGTGGTCTGCCTTCTAAATGGCGCGCATAATTTTCAATTCCTCCGCAATACCCAATTTCTTCAATCATTTCTAAATCGTACTGAGTACGTGCAACGATTCGTTGTGCTTCGAGTAACTTGCCCTCGTTTTTGAGACGAATCACATGCATTTTTAATTCTTCACGGATGGCCTCGCATGCTCTTTTTAATCCTGCCTGAGGCATGACATAATGTACAGCCGGAAAAATGAAAACGTCTGTTTCTTGCGCAAGCGTTTCGCCAGAAATTGGGTGGATGAGTTCAATGCGTTCGACTTCATCACCGAAAAACTCCAGACGGATAGCAAATTTTTCGTACGCTGGGAATAGTTCAAGCACATCCCCGCGAACCCTAAAGCAACCTCTTCCAAATTCTATGTCGTTTCGCTTGTACTGCATTTCAGTAAGCTCAAGAAGTAACTCGCGTCGATTTATGATCTGCCCAATTGTTATCGAAACAATTCTGTTTTGGTAAGAATCAGGCGATCCCAATCCATAAATACAACTGACTGATGAAACGATGATGACATCATCCCGAGAGATTAAACTACTCGTTGCTTTAAGCCGGAGCCGATCTAAATCATCATTCCGTGCAGCATCTTTTTCTATATAGATATCACGCTGTGGAATATATGCTTCTGGCTGATAATAATCGTAGTAACTTACAAAATACGAAACTGCGTTGTTTGGAAAAAGTGAGCGCATTTCTTCAAACAATTGTGCTGCAAGTGTTTTATTGTGGCTTAAAATCAGCGTGGGTTTATTAGTTTTTGCAATAACATTCGCCATCGTGAATGTCTTGCCTGTACCTGTAGCGCCGAGTAGTGTTCTATACCGTTCACCTTCATCTATCCAAGATGAAAGTTGTTCGATGGTCTCTGGTTGATCGCCTTTTGGCTCAAAGTCACTAACGAGTTGGAACATGTTTTTTACGCAGGATATTTGCCGTCGTACGTTGCCTGATTCATAAGTTCATCGCCCGCACTTGTATCTTCAACACGCATTTTCAATAGCCAGCCACCTTCGAAAGGTTCGCTGTTAAGAAGTGCTGGGTCGTCTGCAACACCTTCATTGACTTCAATGATTTCTCCAGTGTAGGCAGAAATAATATCGCTCGTTGTTTTGACCGACTCAACTTCGCCCGCAGAATCTCCCGCGCTGATGGCAGTGCCTATTGGTTGCATTTCGACATAGGTAATGTCGGTGAGTTCATTGGCGGCAAACTGGCTGATTCCAACAGTGACAATATCCCCCTCGAGTAGAAACCACTCGTGAGAATCAGAAAAACGGCATTCAGTTGGGCTAGGCATTCGGTTCAAACTCCTTATTGTTGGTGAGGGGGTATAGTACCGCTTCTTAGAAAACAATAATCCCCATTCTGGGCTAGTTAGACAAAACTTTTTATGACTTTACAACTTACTCTCGCCATTCAATCACTCAACACGCTAATCGATGCGGGGAGCCAAGATATTTTGGATGTTCCCAGAGTCTCAGCAGAAACCTTTGGTCTTCGTGGCGTCATGATCGATGCAAAACATCTTGCGGGTTGGGGAATAGATTCATACGACACATTTCGAAATTGTGGAGACAAATTGAATTCTCCTTGTTTGCTCGTACGAGATTCCATACCGATGGATTTACTGGGTGCAAGCGAAAAATTTCTTGAGAGAATTCAACGCCTTTCGATCGCGGCAAATCGCCTTGGATGTAACGCGCTAGCAATTACGCCTACGTTTCCAGAAAACAAAGAATCAGTTGATAAAATTGTACTTTCGCTGAGAGAAGCTATGGTTGGAGTAGAGCGATTGGAACTAAATTTGCTTCTTCAACCGTGCGAGGGGCTTTCGAGTAATCCAGACGAACTTATCGAAATTATTAAACAAATTGGTGGTTTTCGAATTGGCGCACTTCCGACGTTTTCAACAGCAGGTGCAACCGGAGAAGGAATCGAAGCATTGCGAAAACTTGCACCGTATGCGGGCGGAATCGTTGCCGATTTTCCAACAGGACGGGGCAAAAAGAACTTGGATCCTGTTGAAGGCCTGAAAGCAATTCGTGAAGTTGGATATTCAAATACAGTTGCACTTAATTACACTGGTAAAGGTGACGCTGTAAAAGAAATCAAAAAAGTTGTCAAGAAAATGCGCGACTATTTAGAGGATGAGAAAAAGTAATGTCTTCAGTGCGCCGATTTGTTGTGACAATTGATGGTGCTGCAGGCACGGGAAAGTCTTCTGTTGCACTGGAATTGGCAAAGCGGCTTGGTACGGATTGCCTTGACACCGGCGCGATGTATCGCGCAATAGCGGTGCTTGCAGTGGATGAATCTATAGATCCAAACGATGGCCCGAAACTAGCCAAGGCGGTTGAAGGGATGGGTATACGTTTCGATTGGGATGTAACTCCACCCGCAATTCTTCTTGGTGGAAAAGATATTTCAAAAAGAATTCGTGATCTTGATGTAAGTAGTATTGTTTCCCTCGTCGCCAAACAACCGGAAGTCCGAACGGTCTTAGTTGAACAGCAACAAAGAATTGGCAAAGAGCATCCACTTTTAGTGACCGAAGGTCGTGATCAGGGATCAGTCGTCTTTCCAGACGCTGCAGTACGGTTTTTTCTACAAGCCAAAATGGATGAACGAACTAAACGCAGAGTGAAACAATTGCGTGAAGCGGGAGCAACGGTAGAAGATGCGCAGGTGCATCAAGACATTTCAACCCGCGATAAAATTGATTCAACAAGAGTAGATGGTCCACTTGCGTGTCCTCATGGGGCAATCGTCATTGACACTTCGGATAAATCAATGATGGACGTTGTTGACTTGATGGAAAAATCTGTCAAGGTATATTTGTCAAAATGATGTTTTCTCAATTGCAACTTCGAAGAAGAGCGCCAGGATTAAGTGCGTACCGAATTTTATTTTGGTGGACGTTCATGATTTCAGTTATGCGCGTGCTTTTTATGATTATTTATCGTTTGCGAAGCTCAGGACGGGAGTTAGTCCCTCGGACAGGTCCGTTGATCATTGTGGCTAATCACCAATCAAATTATGACCCTCCAATCATCGGTACGGTCATGAATGACAGACCATCTAAGGGGATTGCCCGCAAAACGCTGCTTGAATCTAAAATCCTTGGTGCGTATATAAGTGCGTTTGGAATAATTGCAATCAATAGGGGGGAAAGTGACTTGGTCGCAATTCGAAAAGCAATTCAAGAACTTAAAGAAGGCCGGTGCGTCATGATTTTTCCAGAAGGCACGCGTACTGAAACTGGGGATATGGGTGAATTTCAGCGCGGTTTTTGGTTACTCGTTAAAAAAAGCAAAGCAACTGTTTTGCCAATCGGTCTTGACGGAGCTTTCGATGCGTACCCTATGGGTTCAAAGCCGAAGCTTCGTGGATGGATTGAAGTAGCAGCGGGACATCCGATTTCTGCTGAAGAATTATTGAACAAGGGTGAAGAAGAAGGGACCGTTTATGTTCGTTCAGCAGTGGAATCGCTCATGTTGCAATGCCGAGAAAACATTAAGAAGCGCCGATCAAAATAAAAGTGGAATGGAACTACTAAATAATTTGTAAGAGGCGAGCACAACAAGCAATGCAAATACAACACGTATTGCTTTGCTTGGTAGCACATTTGTTAATTTTGCGCCAAGCCAACCGCCAATTAAGGCACCAGGAATAATTTGCCCTGCATGCACAAGTGCCTGGAATCCACTGTTGGCGGTATTCTGAAGCGAAATGTCTTTTACTGTTGCTCCAACAATTGCTGTAACAAACATAATGGCTGATGAGGTCCCGATGGCTTGTTTGATCGGAAGTTTACAGAGTCGATTAAGTAGGGGCACTTGAATTAAACCACCGCCAATGCCAAGTAAACCAGAAACAGTTCCAGTGATTCCACCCGTAAGTGCAAGTCGATTGACGCTTGCTTTATCGTTACTTGATTCTTTACAAGAGGGCTTAATTGTTAAACATGAGATTTGATCCCAGAAAACCCAAATCAAAAATAGTGCGAATCCAAATTCAAGCATTGCCCCATCAATGGAATTGCTAAACCACGCGGCGACGCTGATAAAAATGATTGAAAGAGGCATCACGCGCATAGCGGTGTGCCATGAAACATTCTTATTTCGGTGGTGTTTTGCCGTGGCAGAGATTGCAACCGCTGGGTTGACAGACATGGCCACGGCTTGAGCTAGATAAATGGTCATTTCTGGGATAAAAAATAACAACGCTGGGATCATAATGACTGATCCACCAATTCCGAGTAATCCACCAAGCGTTCCGGCAAGAAGCCCAAGACCTACAAACAGTACCAATTCCATCCCATATATCTTACTCGATAAAAGGCCAGAATCATCAAGTGATCAGAGGATCAAATGTGCTTTAGACGGTATTTGAGTTGAAGGCAAATAATGGTTAACAATTTTCAAGAATGGGTATGATGTAGGGCATGGAATTTTGGCATATTGTTGGTGATATTACAGTTCTTCTCTGCGTA
>CAWLAZ010000080.1:0-7084 GCA_963854955.1 Phycisphaerae bacterium
GACCTCGAGAATCTAAATGGTACAAGACGGCGACGCCATCAATCGTTAAGCCCCCACGACCAAGTGAAAACCATTCTTTAGCATCATTACCCATCATCTGTTCTAATTTTTGTTGCCATTGGATTTCATCTGCAAACAGAAATACGTCAATACGGCGTTTTGGGTAGGGGAGTTCGCCAAAAACCGTTGTGTAATGCTCCAAGAGATCTGCATAGAAATCTGGAAGTGCATCAACAATTTGAGCATTTTGTATTGTGGAATGGATTTCCCAATATGGCGATTTAAATACAACACCTTCGTTTCCCATAAACATCCATGTTGAACGAGTCACTTCTGGAGCAACCGTAAGCGTTGCGTTAACGGTGCTTTCTTTCCGAAACGCTACGCAAGAGCCGCTGAGTAAAAGCATAAGGATGAGTAATGCACAGCGAATCATCCTGTTAATGCATCCATAGCAACACGTAGTTCTTCTTCACTTTGAACAAGCATGTCACGTGTTTCTTGCACAACATGATCTGGTGCGTTGCTTACATATGAATCATTCGCAAGCCGCCCCTTAAAGCCAGCCACTTTCTTTTCAAGTGCAGAAATTTCTTCTGCAAGTCGAGTATTGGAATCTTCTTGTTCTTCTGCATCAAGCATGTTTGCAAGCAAGATGGTTTCGCCATCAATGAGTACAGCAAATCCCTCGCACTTGTCATCCTGAAGTTGACTACTTGAAAGACCAGCAAGTGCATGAAGTACCACCGAATGTTCCTTCACCAAATCGTGCAACGAAGAAGACACATACAAATTTATTTTTCGTTTCGGTTTCACCTTCTGCGATGCGCGAGCACCGCGGATGGCATTAACAATAGCTCGAATTTGTTCAAAAGAAGAGACGGTTTCATCATCAATTTTCAATGCAGACAAATTAGGCCATGCAGAGGTAGATGCAAGTGGTGTTGTTTGTGCTTCTATTCCTACGACGCCACCTTTTGGAAGTGCGTGAATGTGCGGCCAAATTGCCTCTGTTACGAACGGGCAAATCGGATGTAGAAGACGACTTATCACATCCACAACCGTCAACAAAACGCGTTGTTGCGCAGGGCTTTCTTTTACAGTTGGCTTAATCGCTTCAAGGTACCAATCACAGAAATCACGCCAAAGCACATCATAGAGTGTTTCAACTGCCATATTAAATTGGAATTCGGAAAGGGCGATATCTATTTTGTTCGTTGCATCGACAAGTCGTGACAACATCCATTGATCCACTGGAAGCAAATCTTCTTTGCTCACAGATTCCGCTGGTGTCGAGATATTCATCATCGCAAAACGGATGGCGTTCCAGTATTTATTCGCAAAATTACGCCCAACATCAAAGCGGGAGGATGCATTTAAAGCAAGCGGTGTTTCTTCGCAATTTTCTGCTTCGCCAACAAGCATGCCGTACAAAGTACACATCTTTTTCGTTTCATCTTCAGGCGACGATTGCACCGGCGCCATGACCTCATGACCCGTTTTAGATTTTATATATGTTGGCGTAAATACTTTTCCCGAATAAGGGCAAATCAAGTCAACAGCAAGACGAACATCCTGTGTACCTGTTGCTAATTGCACCATCGTATACCGCATCGCATCTGCGCCATGGGTTGAAATAATATCCCTAGGGTCAACGCCATTGCCAAGGGACTTGCTCATGCGTTGACCAAAACCATCTTGAATCATCGGGTTGATGTATACATCCGTAAATGGAAGTACGCCACCACGAAAATATCGATTAAACATGACCATACGGCTTACCCAAAGGGTAATAATGTCACGTCCGGTACATAGAACACTTGAAGGATTAAATTTCGAAAGAAGGCCTTCGGTTTCTGGAAACGCAGATGGATCTGGCCACCCCATTGTAGAGATCGGCCAAAGCGCAGAACTAAACCATGTATCAAGTACATCCTCATCACGCACAAATCCGGCTTCTTCAATTGCTTGTTCTATATCTTCATTACCGCCAGAGATACAAATGTACACGTTTGTGACGCCTTCGCCTTCATCAAATTCTTGGCTTGTAACAATTGCATCACTTCCATCATGCGGCCAGACGATCGATTCGTCTTTTTGAAATGACTTTGACCAAACAGGAATTTGATGTCCCCACCAGAGTTGTCGAGAAATACACCAGTCGCGCAAGTTTTCATGCCATGCTTGGTACGAATGTGCGTAGCGTTCTGGATAGAATTTCAAACCGCCATCGCCATCGCGCCCACCTGATTCTCTTTTCGGTGAAACGCCTTTGTATTGTTCCTTCGACAAAGCACGGAGTGCTTCATTGCATAGGCGGTCGTCAGTAACCCGTACGTACCACTGATCTGATAAATACGGTTCAATCGGCACGTGGCTCCGGTAACTGTGCCCAACACTATGCGCGTATTCTTTTGCACCGTCGTATAAATCATTTGCTTCGAACCACGCGATGATCGCAATGCGTGCATCTTCGCGTGACAAACCGACGAATTGTTTTGCTTCGTTACTTACATCGTCCCAGCCATATGCATCAGATATAGATGCATCGGATGCCATAATGTTAATCACTTTAAGTTCATGCCGAAGACCAATATCCCAGTCGTTTGGATCATGCGCAGGTGTCACCTTTAAAAAACCAGTTGCAAACGCTGCCTTAGGATCATCCGCGCCCTGCATAACAACATAATCGTCTTCAATAATTGGAATACTTCGACCAATGATTGGAAGTCGAACCGATTTTCCACGGAGTGCTTCTGCACGTGGGTCTTCTGGATTTATTGCAACAGCAGTATCACCAAGCATTGTTTCTGGTCTTGTTGTCGCAACGGTAACAAAACCACTACCGTCTTCAAGTGGATAGCGAAGGTAATACATTTTTCCTTCAACTTCTTTCATTTCCACTTCGTCATCTGCAAGCGCAGTGAGTGTCACAGGATCCCAATTCACCAATCGCTTTCCGCGATAGATTAAATCATCTTTATAGAGTTTGAAAAAAGCTTCGCGTACGGCGGATGCACACATATCATCCATCGTGAAACGCGTTCTCTCCCAATCGCACGAAGCACCTATCGCTTGGAGTTGCCCAAGAATGGTGGATTCATATTCATCTTTCCATGCTTGCACTCGCGAAACGAATTCCTCCCGAGTAAAATCGGTCCTTTTCTTACCCCCTTGTTGCAACAGGCGTTTTTCCACCACTGTTTGTGTTGCAATCCCCGCGTGGTCAGTTCCGGGCATCCAAAGTGTTGCGTCGCCACGCATCCGATGCCAACGAATGAGAACATCCTGCAAAGTATTGTTTAATGCGTGCCCAAGGTGCAGGGGAGCGGTCACATTTGGAGGTGGAATAAGTATGGAAAAAGGCGCTCCAGTGGCATTTGCATCGCAATGACCAATGAAAGCCTCGTTCCATTTAGCGATTATTCCCGCCTCAACTTCATTTGGTGCGTATGATTTAGGAATGGTGTCCTTTGAAAAAGCCGTTTCTGTCATACCAAGCATGATACCCGCCCTACTCTGCATTGCCATGATTCTTGGCTGCAAGGATACATATTCTCCCCAAGAAACTCAGATCACAGTGGACCAACGCCGAGCATCTATCGATGCCGCGATGGAATACCTTGACGCTGGCAGATTTACTGAATCACTTGCAATCATGCAATTACTTAGTAACAAAGATCCACGCGGCCCAGAAACGCAGGAATCTTTTGGGATTGTACTCCTTGCTTGTGCTGCCGATGAAAATCAATACGGTGACCCTGAACAAGAAAAAGCGTACCGTTCCCTCGCTCTAGATGCATATATAACGGCATGTGAAACGGCAACTAGTCCAGGGCTTTTGCAACTTTCAACTGCACAGCTTGCCCACATGCAAGGTGCGGAGCACATTGCCCTGACGTACTACAATCTCGCACATGACTCTAATCCAAAAGATGCACGCGCTTCCTTTTTCATTGCACAAATTCAGTTGCTCAATAAAAATTGGCTTGAAGCAAAAACGTGGATAGACAGGAGTATTCTTCGCGATCCGACCGGGCCTCATGCCTTGCTTTCTTCTGCGCTTGTTGAAGCAGAACTTGGCAACAAAGAGGTTGCCATTCTACGTGCAAGAAAAGGGTGTTCGATACAACCAGATGACCCTAACTTACGTTTTATTCAAGCACGGGTATTGCGAATTTCTGGTCAACCTATACATGCGCTCGATATACTTTCTTCACTTCCAAATGAACAACGTTCAAGCGATCTTGTTCGCGAAGAAATACAGATGTGCAACGATGTTTTGCAGGAAAATGTTCCGTGACTCCATCGGTTCCATTGCTTGTAGTCGTTGCTGGACTTCTTCTCTTAGTCGGCGTTCTTGGCGTTGCTGCCATTGCGCTCGTTGCATGCATAGGCAAACACAACAGAACCATGCAAGGCCTTGATTTACCCACTGATGATGACCAACTCAATGCTTGGGATGAAACCGGCAAACGACACAATGAGGATTTTCCAGAACAATAAAAGCAGATTTACCGTAGAACCTCAAGACGGTTCTCGAATGTGCCGATTTTAGAGAAATCTTGCTTTACGCTATACAAAGGACTATTTCAATATGAAGATTTGCCCAACTCGCCTTTTACTTTCATGCACAACCCTCGCGGTCTTATCTTGCCTTACAGCCATTGCACCTGCAGAACCGCAAGGCACATCCGAATGGTCCACACAAATATGGAGCGCGGCTTCGAATGGAAACTGGGAAACGGTTGATGCACTTCTTAACCACGTGCCAGAAGACGAAGACCAAGCACTGGAAACGTTCAAAACGCAACTTAAAATCTATCGAGACCATCGAATTTCAGAACAAGCCGAAACTGATACTGCTCGCGCTGAAGCACTCGAAGAAATGATTGCGGAGTATGAAAACGATAACATTTTACAAGCAATGCAACTTGCCGTAAAAGCGCAAACCTTAAGTAAATCGCTTGATGATGTTATGTACAACGAAGATGTCCAAGCAGTGCTTTCGAAAGCGCAACGAAAAGTCGTTTCGCTTGGTGATGGTGACAATGTGTTAACCGCGCAAACACTTCTTTATTACTTACGCACTTTCTATGAAGGAACATCAAGGCGTGATTTATACGAACGATGGAACGACCAACTTGAAGAAGTTGGCCTTCATGTTTCTGTACTTCGTCAGTATGCGCCTAAACATCTACATTCACTTTTCGCAGAAAGAGCAGAGCTCCTTGGAGATGATCCCCCTGAAGCATTTAATGAACAAGCATCTGACAATTGGATTGAACGCATTGAAGATATTGATAAACACATTGTCATTCGCGCATTACACGCCGCCGTCAATGAACATATTAGCGGTATCCAATGGGCCGATTTGATCGATGGCGGACTGCAAGCGGTTCGAAAACTTGGCGAAGTTCCAGTGATCGAAGAAACATTTGATAAAGCTTCGGACCCCGATCTTCAAGAAGTGTGGGTCAATGCTGTGGATGAAGAACTCGAAAGTTATACACAGTACCTTGAACATATTTCTGGCAAGCGAGCACTTACGCAACTTTTAAAACGATTACTTGCAGTGAATACTAAGGCAATGCATTTGCCAGACGGCATGATTCTCAGAGAGTTTGGTGATGGCGCGATGAGTAAACTCGACAAATACAGCGCAATTATATGGCCAGACGAATCACGTCGTTTCCAACAACAAACTGAAGGCCGTTTCGTTGGAGTGGGCATCGTCATTCGCGAAAACACAAAAGGTGAAATCATGGTGGTAAATCCTATTGAAGGAGCACCCGCCTATTACGGTGGCGTACAACCTGAAGATATCATCATTGGTGTTAATGGAAAAACAGCGAGTGGTTGGTCACTCAATGATGCGGTTGATCGTATCACTGGTCCACGCGGTACTGCCGTCACTATGACTATTAAGCGTGCATCTGAAGATGAGCCATTTGATATTACACTCACCCGTGATGCGATTAAATTGCATTCCGTTCAAGGGTGGTGGAAGAAAGGTATTCATGAAGACGGATTACCTGACTGGGACTGGTACGTCGACAGAGACAACAAAATTGGATATTTAAAACTTACTAGTTTTTCAGAAGAATCGTACTCCGATATGCTTTCAGCGATTCGCGATATGGAAGAAGAAGAAGGCCATCCAAACGGTTTGATTCTTGACCTTCGATACAATCCAGGCGGTTTACTTCCTGCTGCAAGGCAGATATCAAATCTGTTTGTCAGTACAGGAACTATTGTTAGTGGTGAAGCTGCAAACGGCGAAGAGCTATTCCGGATGCGCGCAATACCGAGCCGTGCATACTTAGCTAGTATTCCCGTTGTTGTGCTCATCAACCAAGGATCAGCAAGCGCTAGTGAAATCGTGAGTGGATGTATTCAAGCACACGACGCAGGTGTCATTGTCGGACAAAGAAGTTGGGGCAAGGGCAGTGTGCAGACGGTCCATCAAATTGCGAATGAAGCAAATGTTAAACTTACAACGCAATTTTATCGATTGCCTTCACCAGACAGCGGCATTACCCCCGGCCGACTTGTGCACAAACGTCGTGGCTCTACTGACTGGGGCGTCATTCCTAATGTTGAGGTCTCCATGTCTCCTGACCAAATCACAAAGAGCAATGAACTTCGACGCAATGCCGATATGATTTTGCCTGACACTGATCTTGATACACGACCAGATATTAATGCGCTCATCACTGAAGGGTTAGATCCGCAACTTGAGACCGCATTACTATTACTCAGAGCCCAAGCGTTGTCAAGAATCATTGCAGAACATAGGCACGCCGCCATCGACTAAAAAGGTCCTTTCCGCTATCATCGTGGAATGATTTTCCAAACAATTGCACTTACTGTGATGATTCTTGCATCTTCACCAGAACATCGCTTTGGTTTAACCGAGGCGATGCCTCGTATTGATGGGACCATTCGTGTTGGCTCATACAACATGTTGAATTTCTTTGACCAAGTCGATGACCCCACATTGCAAGGCGATTACGATGATTTTGGCGATAACCCGGGACCAACCTCTGACGCACGTTGCGAAGAACTTGCAAAGGTAATTCGT
>CAWLAZ010000081.1:0-6996 GCA_963854955.1 Phycisphaerae bacterium
TAGCATATTCACTATGAATGGCATAGATTGGACAATTGCATTAACTCTTTCTTACCTTGCAGGCAGTATCCCCTTTGGTGTACTTATCGCAAAAACTAAAAGAGTGAATATTCGTGAACACGGGTCAAAAAATATCGGCGCAACAAATGTTGGTCGTGTGCTTGGGAAAAAGTATGGTTTGCTCTGCTTTTTTCTCGACGTACTCAAAGGAGCAATTCCTGTTTTGGTTGTTGGGATTGTTTCAGAACTGTTTGATCAATCTATTGGAGAAACAGGGACGACTGAAATGTTGCTTTGGATTTGCGTAGCGTTCGCTTCGCTTTTGGGGCATATGTATTCCGTATTCCTAAAGTTTGGCGGGGGCAAAGGAGTTGCAACAACTTTTGGCGGCATGGTTGCGATGTGGCCATTGCTCACCGTGCCGGTGTTACTGGCATTCTTTGCTTGGGTAATTACGGTTAAGTGTTCAAAGACGATTTCACTTGCAAGTTTAGTGGCTTCATTTGTGCTGTTTGCCGACGCTGTCGCGATTGTTTTTATGCAGTCGACTTTGCAACATGCTTGGCCGTTGCTCGCAGTAACGGGATTAATTACTTGCATGGTCTTTTGGAAACACCGTTCAAACATCGGAAGAATAGCACGCGGTGAAGAGCCGCAGATAGGCGCGTCGAAAACATGACCGTCTATTGCGATGGGAATGTTTTGCAGGAAAAACTATGCCAAACCGATTGGGTTGTTAGTGAAGATGCCACGGTAATTTCATTGGCCGTACAGTCAGGATGTAACACTATTTTTCTTGGTGAAAAAACAATGTCGATACACCCCACGTTGTTTGCTCCAACAAAGGAAGAAGCATTACGTTTTATTCAGGCGCATGACCAAGTCGTTAATCGCCAAAACACGTCCGCATAGCACGGGCGGCACGAACAAAACGATGATCCGGTGGAACAAGCCGCTGTCTATTTGCGGCTTCTAAAATATTTTGCGATTCCATATGCCCATCACGTAGCCCAATCATGAAATTAAATTCGCCTTCCATCGCACGTTCGAATGCAGCTGTTGCAAACGCTGTGGCTACGACGCGGTCAGTCGCCGCCGGCTCGCCGCCGCGTTGAATGTGCCCAAGTGTTGTGGTTCTGGTTTCTATTCCAGTGCGTAGTTCAATTTCGTGCGCGACTTGCCTTCCGATGCCACCAAGACGAATCGGGTCTGGGCTATCTTCGATACGTTGTGAAATGACTTGTTCGCCATGTTTCGCGTGTGCACCTTCTGCACAGGCAATGATGGAAAAACCGCGGCGTTCACTTCTTCGTCCTTCTACAAATTCGCAGATTTTGTCCATGTCAAATGGGATTTCAGGAATGAGTATTACGTCGGACCCAGACGCGAGGCCACTTGCAAGTGTAAGCCATCCGGCGTTACGCCCCATGAGTTCACACACCATGACACGATGGTGGCTGTTTGCCGTTGAATGCAAGCGGTCGAGTGCCATGGTTCCAATTCGAAGCGCAGTCGTAAAACCGATGGTAAGGTCGGTGCCATGAATGTCGTTGTCAATTGTTTTTGGAACACCGATGCAACGCATTCCCGCTTCGACGAGCGGCTTTGTGCAAGTAAATGTTCCGTCACCGCCAATGACAAAGAGAACATCAATGCGGTGCGCTTCGATCGTTGCTAGGCAGCGGTCGACGGCATTTGTGTAGATTGATTTTCCATTCTCGTCTTTGCCCTCATAATATTTTTCAGGCGAACACTTATTGTTTGTGCCTAATATAGTTCCCCCGAGGGTGAGAATTCCAGAGAGCGTTTTCGCATCAAGGTGCACAACACGGTTTTCGATGAGCCCTTGGTAACCATCTAGAATGCCAATGACTTCGATGCCGTTATGGAAGAGTGCGGCTTTTCCAATGCCTCGAATAGCGGCGTTCAGTCCAGGGCAATCGCCGCCGCCGGTTAATATTCCGATTCGTTTTATTTTGCTCATATCAGTTACATATTCTGCTTAACAGGGCGAACAATCATTTCGCCAATTTCAACATGGGGTGGTGTTTGTAAAACATACTGAATGCAATCGGCAATATCTTCGGGCGTCATCGCCCCATCCACGCCTTGCATCATAGTTTGCAGGGCTTCTTTTGCAGGAAGGTATGTGACCGATTCAGCAAGGTTTGTTAAAACAACGCCCGGTTCAATCGTCGTGACTTTGATTGCGTTTCCATCTTTTTTACTTCGGTAACTTAAATCAGTTTGAAGCCCCTCGCTGATTGCTCGGACTGCATGTTTTGTGGCGCAATAGACGCCGACCCCTGGAAACACTCTTCTTCCGGATTCCGAACTCATATTGATGATGTGCCCATCCCCACGCTCGAGCATGTGTGGAAGAACGGATGCTATGCCGTACAGCACGCCTTTTATGTTCGTGTCAATGGTATTGTCCCAGTCTTCAACTCTGCATTTGGTCATGGATGCCATGGGAAGTATGCCGGCATTATTGATGATGGAATCAATTCGTCCAAAATGTTCAAGCGCCGCTTGAGCAACGCGTTCAACAGCTGCTTGATTGCGCACGTCGCACGCAATTGGAATGACATGGCTTCCAAGTTCTGAAGCAAGCGATTCAATTTTATCAAATCTTCTTGCACAGATGACAAGCCCTTTGGCGCATGGAGCAAGTTTTCTTGCAATCGCTTCGCCAATGCCACTGGAAGCGCCAGTAATAATGGCAACACCATCCCATTGTTTGTCTCGTAGTTCGTTCATTTCAGATACCATCCTACCATTACTATGACAGACAAAACTATGACGGACAAAAAAGCACAACAACAAGACGAATCCCAACTCGTTGCCGCTAGGCGAGCAAAAATGGGTCGATGGATGGACGATTACGGCGTGTACCCTTGGGGGCACCGTGAAGATAACTTGACATCGCTCGAAGATGCTCGAAAGCAATTTAATCAAGCGGCGCATGACGCGTTTAAAGAGGATAGTGAAAACGATGCTCGACCGCGGGTTAAAGTTGCAGGTCGTTGCATTCAACACCGGGCGATGGGTAAGTTGACATTTCTTGTTATTCGAGACGATTCTGGCGACATACAAATCAGTTGTTCCAAAGCAGCCATGCCCATTGAACAATTCAAGGTCGCAAGCAAGCTCGATTACGGCGATATTATTGTTGCCGAGGGCGCCATGGGTATGACGAATAAAAGGGAAATATGCGTCTGGGCTGATTCATTTACCCTTGCCTGTAAATCGCTTGCGCCACCACCTGAAAAATTCCATGGTCTAAGCGATGCAGAACTTCGATATCGCCAACGATACGTTGATATGTATACAAATGAAGACACGATTAAAACATTTAAAACGCGTTCTCTCATTGTGTCGACCATCCGTTCTTTTATGCACGATGATGGCTATATAGAAGTTGAAACTCCAATGATGCAACCAATTGCAGGTGGAGCAGCCGCAAAACCATTTGAGACCCAACATAACGCACTTGGCATTTCGTTGTTTTTGCGCATTGCACCTGAACTATATTTGAAACGGTTACTAGTAGGCGGGATGCGAAAAGTGTTTGAGATAAATCGAAATTTCCGTAACGAAGGCGTTTCTCGAAAGCACAACCCCGAGTTTACCATGCTCGAGTCGTACCAAGCCTTTGGTGATTGCGAAACAATGTTGAAATTGACAGAGGGAATGATTCGCACGGCAGCAAATGCTGTTGGCGATGCTTCCGCGATACAGTTTGGCGAGCACGAAATTGACTACGAAAAACCATTTGATCGAGTCATGTATGGCGATCTCTTTGAGCAAGCAGTTGGCTGTTCAATGCACGATGAAACAGCTGTGCGTGTAAAAGCAACAGAATTTGGTTTTGGCGATGCGCAAACTAAGAACCACTGGCTTCTAGTAAGTGACTTGTTCGATGGACACGCAGAGCCAACACTTGAGCCAAGTCGCCCAACGTTTGTTACTGATTTTCCAAGTGCAATTTCACCGCTGACCCGGCCACACGAAAATGAAGAAACACTGTCGCATCGCTGGGAATTATTCGTAGGCGATATGGAAATTGCAAATGCGTATACAGAATTGAACGACCCTGACTTACAACTTCAACGATTTACTGAACAAATGGAAGGCGCCGATGATGAAGTGAATGCCTTCCGTTCACTTGATGAAGATTTTATTCACGCATTGCGCGTAGGTATGCCGCCTGCAGGCGGTCTCGGTCTCGGCATTGACCGTTTAGTTATGTTGCTTACAGGGATGGAATCAATTCGTGACGTCATCCTTTTCCCACTCATGCGCCCACAGGAGCAAACCAATGAAACTGACGCATAAATTACCACTACTGCTTGCACTTGTTTCGACCGTTTGTTTTGCAGATTGGTCATCATTAGAAGACACTTGGTACAGCGTGACCATCGATGGCAAAAAATCCGGTTGGGCACATGAACTTGTAGAACTAGATAGTGAAACAAAAAATGTTCGCACAAGCAAAGAACAAAACATGACCCTCTCGCGAGGCGGCATGGAAATTTCTATTGCAGTTTCTACTTCATTCTTAGAAACAGCCGGTGGCAAACCAATATCGATTAAATCTCTGCAAGAAGCAATGGGTATGGTGCAAGAAACTAAGTGGGTCTTCGGCGAAACCACATTGGAAATGACAAAAGTTGCCGGTGGCGAGCCAATTGTTAAAACGGTACCGCTTCCTAAGGAGGCATGGTTGACTCCGCAATCGGTGAAAAAAATGTTTGACGAAAAGATGTCAAGCGGTTCGACGGTTATTACCTTCCAAACGATGACAGCAGAACTTGGTCCTTCTGTCCTTACTGTAGTCATGACAAAAACGGGCGAAACAAAACAAACGGTTCTCGGCAAAGAACACATGGTCACTGCTTGGGAAACAGTGAATGACAAGATGCCTGTTACAGGAACGGAGTTCTATACAACGAATGGTTTACACGTTGGGTCATCCGTGGATGCGGGGTTTGGTGCGATTGAAAATAAAATAATGACAAAGTACGAGGCATTGTCCCCAGTGAATGAAGTGCCCGAGTTAATGGTGAGTTTGTTCGTTGAGCCTAATGTGCCGATTGCAAAAGGAACAAATCGGTTGACTATGAAGGTGACGACCAAGGACGGCACAAAGGTTGATTTGCCCTCAGTAGGCATGCAACGCGCCACGAGTAACGAGGACGGCTCTGCCACGTTGGTGATTGATTTAGATGCGCCAATAGCAGCAACAAAATTTGATACGGTGAACGAATCGTACCTCGCGCCTTCCGCAATTTGCGATGGTTCCGACGAGGCCGTACGTGCCATTGCGCACGAGGCGCTCATTTTGCTTCCAGAAGGCGCGACGCAAAAAGAACAAGCGCTCGCATTGCGAACGAAGGTTCATACATTTATAGATGCAAAAAATATGTCCACGGCTTTTGCCTCTGCATCTCAAGTTGCAAGAACAAAAGAAGGCGATTGCAGTGAACACGCGGTGCTTCTTTGCGGTGTCCTGCGTGCAGCAAACATTCCATCGCGAGGCGTCATGGGCATGGTGTATGTCTCGAATATTGGTGGACCAAATGGAGTTTTTGGTTGGCACATGTGGTCTCAAGCATTACTTGACGGCGCATGGGTTGACCTTGACGCAACGTTAACGACACCGTTTAGTGTTGGGCATATTGCAACGACAACGACATCCCTATCCGATGAAGAATTTGGCGCTGAAATGGCGGGCATTATCTCATCCATTGGTAACCTTGAAGTAGAAATTATTTCAACAGAAAACGATTGATGGATTTTGCGTTGCCAACTCGTAGTGAAGACGGGCACAAGGGAACGTTTGGTAGTGTGTGTGTTATCGGTGGTCAACGAAGTGAAGACGGCGTAGTCATGCTTGGTGCACCGTCGCTTTCTGCGAATGCAGCGATGCGTAGTGGTTGTGGCACAACAATTCTTGCAATGCCACAGCCGGTTTTGCAACATGGATTAATTCTTGCTCCTTCAGTAACGGGGGTTGAATTGCACGTTGACGAAGTAGGAAGGTTGCTCCCAAGCGCGAGTATAGAATCGCTTGATGCGCATGTTGCCGAGTGTCGATGTCTTGCGATTGGTCCAGGGTTTGGAAGTGATTGGCCACAGCAACAACTTGTAGCGACGTTACTCTCTCGTGAAAACAGACCTATTGTGCTTGACGCAGATGGACTAAACGCGCTTGCGAAACTTCCCGCTGGGCAACTTGAGTTGCGCGCCCCAACGATTTTGACGCCGCATGTTGGCGAATACAACCGATTGGCAAAAGCGATGGATATTCACATAGATGCGCAGAACCATGTTGAAGCGGCAGAAGCGCTTGCGCAAGCATACGGATGTATTGTTGTGCTAAAAAGCGATGTCACAGTGATCTCTGATGGAGTTCGTTCAGTAGAAGAATCGAATGGAAGCGTTGTGCTTGCAACTGGTGGAAGTGGTGATGTGCTTACAGGAATAATTGCGGGTCTTCTTGTGCAATACGGCAAGGATTGCATTACGCATTTGTTTGATGCGGCGGTTCTTGGCGTTCGCGTGCACGCAATAGCGGGCGAGGCATTTGCGGCAGAACATGGAAATACAGGCATGCTTGCTTCAGATTTATTAGAGCGAATTCCAAGGGCGATTGCTACACTACGCGCATGAGTTCAACAAAAGTATCGGATATGACAGGGCAGGGGTTTGTGCACGGCGTGTATTCGCTTGTTAACCCACAAATCGGCACCACTCGCAACGGGGAACCATTTCTAAAATGCCTCCTGCGTGACGCAACGGGCGAAGCAATCGGTCGTAAGTGGCGTTTTAATCCAGCAACTATGTCTGATATAACTTCAACTGGCTTTGTCGGTATTGAAGGCGAACAAGAAATGTATCAGGATAAGTTGCAAATAAAAATCACTGATATTTGGATGCACCAGCCAACGACGGAAGAATTGACAGAACTTTTGCCGAGCACTCGAAAAAATA
>CAWLAZ010000082.1:0-6830 GCA_963854955.1 Phycisphaerae bacterium
TGTGGCAATTCATCAAAATGAGAGGTCGGGCAACAACCCTGTTCTCGAGGGCCAAATTCAACGAGTACATTTCGCCCATGAATGGCGGCCACAACGCCTGAGCGGGATTTTCTCCCTGAATCAGTTGCGGTGGGAGCATCATCAAGCATATCTGCAAAACTGCCGTCACCAATAGCGCTGAATATTTCTTTATCAAGGTCTTCGTTGAATGATTTTTTAGCCATTTGTACATCGTACACCATTGGCAAGAAAAAAAAACAGTCACACCACTACATCAAAATTGTCCAATGGCGTACCCTTTTTGATGCGCTTGCTTAGTGCTCATAGTAGGCTCTATCGTGTATCATCGCGCCTTATCGCCGACTCGTGGCTTAATTGTTTATCTAGGATTCAAGGAATACCAATAATATGGCACATCCCTCAGCTGCATGGGGCATAGAAATAGGTCAATTCGCTATCAAAGCTATCCGTCTAGAACGTGATGGGGATGGTGTGCGTGTCACTGATTTTTCTGTTCTTCCACATCGAAAAGTTTTATCGACTCCTGACATTGATGTCGCCGAGGTAACTCGATTAAGTTTGGGTCAATTGATAAGCGAAAAGAGTTTAGAAGGCGATCATCTTGTTATTTCAGTTCCGGGCCATTCGGCATTCGCGCGTTTCGCGAAATTGCCACCAGTTGAAAAGAAAGACTTGCCTGAAATTGTCAAATTTGAGGCAGTGCAACAAATTCCGTTCCCGATTGAAGAAGTGGAGTGGGATTACGAAGCATTCCAAGAAGATGGATCACCTGAAGTTGAAGTTGGTATTTTCGCCATTACACGAGAGCGTGTGAACGAACGCCTTGATGTATACGGCGAAGTAGGATTAAGTCCAGAGACACTGACGTTAAGTCCCGTTGCATTGTTCAATGCAATGAATTATGACTTGAATTTAACCGAAGCGAAAACCCCGATCGTCTTTATCGACATTGGGACACAAGCAACGGACGTCATAATTGCAACCGGTGACCGTTGCTGGATACGCACGTTTCCTCTGGGTGGAACGCATTTTACAGAAGCTATTGCTTCAACATTTAAAATTTCATACGCAAAAGCAGAGCGCTTAAAACAAGAAGCAGCTTCAAGCAAATACGCAAAACAAATTATGCAAGCAATGCGCCCTGTCTTTGCGGATTTACTTCAAGAATTACAACGTTCACTAAGTTATGCTTCGGCATCGGGTGAATTAAATACTATGGTTGGCTTGGGTTCGACATTTAAAATTCCTGGATTGCGAAAGTTTATTGGCCAACAATTGCAAGTAAACGTTACACGACTGGATGAGTTTAAAAAGATTGACGTAAGCGGTAGAGACGCAGCTTCGTTCGCAGAAAATTGCGTGAACATGGGAACAGCATACGGCTTGGCATTGCAAGGTGTTGGCCTCAGCCAAATTGATATCAACCTTGTTCCATCTTCAATTTTGCGCGAGCATATGTGGCACTCAAAAACCAAGTGGTTTGTAGCAGCGGCGTGCATCATTGTTGCAGGCAGCGCGCTTTCCATTTTGGGTCCGATGATGCAAGAAAGACAACTCGGCGCCGACGGTGTACCAAGAGAAGTGAAGCAAGTTATTGATCGGGGCGAAAAATTAAAACGAGCGTACGACAAAGCAGAGCAATCGGGCCGTATTAGTAACGATGCGGCGCAGATGATTTCACTCTTTGACTATCGTGATGTTTGGCCGTACATCGTGCAAGATTCTGCGGATGCACTTGCCGCGGCAGGTCCAGACAACCGCACTATGCATTTGGCTGATTTCCTCAATGATTTTCCAACTGCTGGCGCAAGGCCCCTCGTTCAATTGAATTTCTTAAGCGGTGTATTGACACCATCGACAACGAAAGATCCAACGAAAATTACCGTTTCGCTAGAAGTTAATTTAAGTCACGATGAGCCAGTTGAATTTTTGAATACACATGTTGCGGCTTGGTTGCGAGCGCATACAGAACCAACTGATGATCGCAAGCAGGTCCCGTACCGCATTGTAAAAGAAAGCGTGAGTTGTAATCCAGCCGCGCTTCGAACTATGGTTGGTCCAGACTATATTGCACCAACAACGGGAAGAGGCGGAAATCCAAGCGGTGGCGGTTCGGGTGGCCGCGGCGGTGGTAGTCCAATAGGCGGCGGGGGTTCGGGTGGCCGCGGCGGTGGTAGTCCAATAGGCGGCGGCGGTTCGGGTGGTCGCGGCGGTGGTAGTCCAATCGGTGGCGGCGGTTCTGGTGGTCGCGGTGGCGGTGGTCCAATTGGTGGCGGTGGTTCGGGTGGTCGCGGTGGCGGTGGTTCCGGCGGCGGAACTGGCGGCGGAACTGGCGGCGGAACTGGCGGCGGTTCGGGCGGATCAAGTCCAGACGATGCGACTGTTCCATTTGTTCCAGTGACAGCTTCGTCACTGAACGTTTTGGCGCCTTTACCGGAGCATACAGGTGTGCAGTTGCACCAAGTTGGAGAAACATGGTATCGAGCGCTTGTGACTTTTGATGTCGAAGTGCTTCCTCAGCCAAGAGAAACAGGCAACGGATCGAAAGGTGCCAAATGAGTAAGAAAAAAGGTTTAGATTTAGATACGCAAAAAATTATTGCATGGTGCAAGGCAAACATAGTCCTTGTAATCCTCATAGTTGTTTCCATCGGCGCGATTATTGGTTTGCCCATGATTGCCCAAGGAATGACGGAACAACTGGAACAATCCCTAAAACAGCGAACTTCAAATTTCAAGAAGATTGACAAGTTGCAATCAACAAGTGTTTCACCTCCGGGAAGCAGTAAAGCTTCGAATGTCGCGGTGAATCAAGCGCTACTTGATGCCTACATAGAAGTGACGGGCACGCTTCGAATTGAAGCAGAAGAAGTGGTTGGAAAATCTGTTTCACTCAATAAAAAAGAGTACGTTGTTTTTTCGACTGATTTGTTCCCCGCGCCACCTCCAGATCAGCGCGAAACACTTCCACAACAATTTTATCGATTACTTGAAACAGAATACAAAGCGTTGATGCAACAGTTACGTGCAGGCAGCCCTGTGGCAACCGAGGAACTGGTTGTCTATCTTGAAGATTCTCGAGTGCGTTTCATGGAAACAAACTTAAGCACAAAGCAAGATGCGCAATTGACAAGTGAACAACGTTCAAGTTTAGAAAAACATCTTGCGAACCTTCGCATGGCACGACTGCGTACACATGCAGAAGACATCAGTGTATATTTTGACGAGTCGACGTTGCACATTCCTGCGTTTGATATTCGGGCAACGCCTAGTGTGGGCACACTTTTTAACTGGCAATGGCGGTACTGGGTCGTTGCAGATATTCTTGGAGCAGTTGCGTCCATGAACGATGGGCAAACAGTGCTTACTTCGCCAATTAAACAGGTTGTTATGCTTGAAATACTTGGCATGCCTACTATCTCTGAAGAGGACAGTGGGGGTAAACCAAGCGGCGGGGGCGGCGCTGGCCCAACAGGACCAAAACCCGGTATGCCACCACGCCCCGGCCCAGGTGGCCCAAGTGGTGGACGACCAAATCCATTTGGCCCAGGTGGCGGAGGTAGCGGCGGTGGATCACCAAAACCACCGACTGGTGGCCCAACAGGCGGTCCAAAACCACCGACTCGTGATGACGAAACTGGCTCATTGGCTGAATCACAAACAGGTCGAAAGAGCGGTGGGCTTTTCGATATGTTCCAAGTTCGTATCCAGATGATAGTGGACACGCAGCGGATTCCAGCAATACTTGATGGCTTTTCAGCGTACAACTTTATGACCGTGATTGATTTGGATTTGGAGCCGGAAGATAAATTTGTCGCGCTTGGAGACGGGTACGATTACGGATCAGCGTCCGTATCAAAAATGACATTGGTGCTTGAGACGGTATGGCTTCGGTCATGGACGACGGAATTTATGCCTGACTCTGTGAAGAAGGCAATCGGTATAAAAGTGAATAAGAAAGACTAATTGTTCTCGCGGACAAGATTGGATATATGGCGCAATGAAAAACAAAGGCACAAGTACTTGGGAACAGTACATCGAATATGCAGTACTCTTAGTTGCAATTGCAATCATGGGTTGGTTTGCTTGGGGAGCATTTGGAACAACGTTTCAAGTTCGCGAAGGGAAACGAGTGCTCAGCGCGAGTACAGTGGACGAAGAACTTTTAAAAGCAGCAAAACAACTTGAATCAAAGTTACGTGACGGCGCTCCATCGCCAATTGATATAACGGCACCTGCGCCAATGGGGTCCTCGTTCGCAAATCAATTGACAAGCGCTGTTTCCCCAAACAGTCGAGTTGTATTTCCAACACTCGACATGATGGGAGATATTGACAGTGGGCATGGCATACAGTCGGAACTTCGAATGTACGTTGTTCCAGAATTGAATGCGCCGAGTGAAATTCGCACTCGTCAGTGGTACGGCACTATTTCAGATGCTGAAATCAGTGAGATAAATGATTTAGGCAACGAAATTTCAGGTCCACCTCACGACACAACATGGGTGCAAGTTGCAGCAAAGTTCGATATAGATGCCGTTGTGGCATCGTATGCGGCGGCTACAGATGATTTAGATGCAATTCCTAGCCAGTGGTACGAAAATGGCGCGGATGTATTTGATATACAACTAGAGCGCCAAGTACTCAAAGATGGACTGTGGTCTTCAGGTGAAATTGTTTCGGTGCTCCCAGGGCATCTTTCGTATAGGGAGAAACTCGCTGACGATGATGTAGATGCGCTCGAACGCGATGCGATAGTGCATAATCTTCGTAACGGTAAACAACGTGCTATTGTCACTCCAGAGTTTTATAGATTGAAGGGTGTAAAGCCAGCTGGGCTTAAAACACCTGAACAATGGACTGGAGAAGAGGGTGTCGAAGATACCTCTGAGTTAGGTACATTGAACATAAAGCTTGGGAAATTGCAAAGAAAAATCGATAGACAAGCGAAGAAAATTGTAA
Source organism: Phycisphaerae bacterium (assembly GCA_963854955.1). Taxonomy (GTDB): domain Bacteria; phylum Planctomycetota; class Phycisphaerae; order Phycisphaerales; family SM1A02. The sequence goes on from CAWLAZ010000082.1 coordinate 4,982, forward strand.
AAACGCAAGAGCGAATCGAAGAAGAGAAAAAAGGCGGTGGCGGCGCACCCCTTGGTGGCGGCGGTGGTCGTGGTGGTAACAGCGGCAAATTACAAAACTTGCAAGATCAATTGATTCGAGAAAGCGACGTCTATGCAGAGTTGCTTAATGAAAAGAAGGAGATTGAAGATGAAATCGCATTGTTAAGCGGTGCATCATCTGAAAATACAGAAACAATTATGACGGGAAATGTTTGGGTTTGGGCGCATGATATGTCTGTTGAGCCAGGAAAAACCTATCGATATCGAATGACGCTTCAATTGGCGAATCCATTTTTTGGACATAAGCCCAGCTTGTACGAAGAGCAAAAAGTTTTTGCCCAAAATGTAACAATTCCAACAGCAACAAGCACATGGACAAGCACTATTGAGGTGCAACAATCGCAACAATGGTTTGTCGTGAATTCTGAATTGTCTGATGAGGGCCGCTCTCCAAGCCCTGCCGACCGAGGATCCGTTGTGGTGGAGTCCTTTGAGTTTAGTGATGGAGCATGGGTGAGTAAGAACAGCCGTGTGTACGTTGGTCAACCCCTCGAGCAGGGTGCTCCTGAAGGCGAAGAGGGTTGGTTTGTTCTCGATGTCAACACCGATTCAATCGGGTACGTAGTCTTGTTACAGAACATTGAAACAGGTGAAGTTATGGAAAAAAGACCTGAATTTGAATCCAAAAGAAACGACTTACGTCAGCTCCAACAACAAGTTAAGAACCAAGGAGCAAATTCAGGCGATAGCGGTGAAACCGTAGACCCAGTCATGCCCCCAACAGGCCCTCGTGGTGGTGGTGGCGGCGCGGGAAGCCCCGGTTCTTTTTAAGCACAATCTAGACTGTAATTATTTTTCTAGAAAAGCAGAAAAAACATGAAAAGCACCCTCGTAGAGGGTTGACGTAGGGGGCAGATGAGGTAAAATCCTCGGCTCGCCAAATCGGAACGCCGGTTTGGTGATGCGGACCTCGGTCCGTACGCTCTTTGACAAGTTCATGATAGTAGTAAATGCAAAAAAACCATTCTTGTTTTCTATTCAATTAGTAAAGGACAGCTTCAACCATCCCCGGATGATGCTGTCTTAACAAGAGCGGGAAACTGCATTCACCGAATTAATTTTTTTAATTTTTAAATAAAGAAGCACACATCTGTGTGTGACTTTACTTGAGCAATTTTGAGAGCGATCTGAAAATATTCGTTATATGAATCGTTTGACCATCCACGTTTCTTTGATTTACATTGAAACAATTTCTGCAGGAATCCTCTTGCAGAATGGACTGACTGAGTCCCTTGCGAACTCAGTCGTGGATTTGTTGATTTTGCTTCGACGTAAGTCGAAGTCGGGTCGGCATGACCAGGTCGTTAAGGGCATATGGAGGATGTCTTGGCGTTGAGAGGCGATGAAGGACGTAGTAACTTGCGATAAGTCTTAGGGAGCCGGTAAACAGGCAGTGATCTAAGAATCTCCGAATGGGGAAACCCAATCTGTTCTGCAGATTACCCATACCCGAATGCATACGGTATGGGGGCGAACGCAGTGAACTGAAACATCTCAGTAACTGTAGGAAAGGAAAGTAAAAACGACTCCGTAAGTAGCGGCGAGCGAAAGCGGATCAGCCCGGTGTGAATTTATGTTTGTAATACCTTGAAGTACCTGGAAAGGTACACCAGAGAAGGTGATAGTCCTGTACGGGAACGACGGCATAATGAAGCACCCTAGTGAGTAGCACGGAGCTCGTGAAACTCTGTGTGAATATAACGGGGTCCACCCCGTAAGGCTAAGTACTCCTCAACGACCGATAGTGAATCAGTAAGGTGACTGAATGA
>CAWLAZ010000083.1:0-6736 GCA_963854955.1 Phycisphaerae bacterium
CTGCACTTTGCGAAGCAATGGCAGAGAATGGATCGATTCCGTTTATCCGCCCTGCGTCGATGGCGATGAACAAAATTGTTTCACAACTTCCATTTGATGCTCGAGAAGAACTAACTGAACGGCTGCAGACAATGGAACTGCGAACAACTGCAACTATGGATGGTGAGGGCTACGAAGACGTGTACGATAAAGTGCAAAATGCGTTGCTTTCTCGATCAGTTCTGAAATGCAAATACGACAGCACTTCATCCGAGTCAACTGATGAAACGTTCATGTTTCATCCATTCGCACTTTTCTTCGGTACTCGTGCATGGTACGTTGTTGGTTTTCACGAAAAACGAGATGCCATTCGTACTTTAAAGTTAAATCGTTTTGACGCCATCGAACCAACGAACGAAAAATATGAAGTCCCACACGAATTCAATCTTGATAAACATTTAGGCAATGCGTGGAATATGATCCGTGGCGATATTGACTACGATATCAAATTACGATTTGAATCTCCTTTCTCGCAAACGGTAAGTGATACTCGTTGGCACAGCACCCAAGAAATCGAATGGCACGAAGATGATTCCTGCACCTTTACGTGCACGGTTTCTGGTCTTGATGAAATAGTGTGGTGGGTATTATCTATGGGGCCATCGTGCAAAGTCATTCAGCCACCTGAACTTGCTACCCGCGTTGCTGAACTTGCTGCTAAAACCGCAAAACTGTATGCGTGATGTATCAACCAAAACGCTGAATGCAGGAGATAAAGAATCCGGTGGTAGTCGCATTTGGAATAATCCGAACGGCTGAAGAAACGTCTTGCGTACATTCTTTTCCAAGCCAATTTGTAACAGGTGCCATTGTGTTTTCTGGAAGTAATGTTTCTGGCATCGGTACAAGTTTTGCTTCAATATTTTTTTTACGCAGGACTTTATTAAGCACAAACTCATTTTCTTCTGGTGTAAATGTGCACGTTGAATAAACAACTATCCCGCCCACGCGCACACAGCGAAGTGCCGCAATAAGCAGTTGTTCTTGCAACCTTGCAAGCCCACGAATTTCTTGCATATTCCATCTTGCAATTCGTATTGGTTTTTCCAACCGAATTCTTCCCTCTCCACTGCATGGAGCATCCACAAGTACGCGATCGAAACAATCAGCATGTGTTTGGCCAAGCCGTTCGCCCGGACCACAAAGCACTTCAACATTTGTCGCGCCCTGCCGTTGCACAATTTCTCGCAAACGGTACAAGCGTTTTCGACTTCGATCGTTCGCGATAAGCATCCCACTGTTATTCATCAATCCAGCAACTTGGGTTGTTTTGCTTCCTGGTGCTGCGCACATATCGAGTACGCGCATACCGGGTTCTACTTGTAATGCATGTCCCGCGAGCATACTTGATGCCGCCTGAATATACAGTCCATCGGTTTTTGCCGTTTCCAATGCTTGAAGTTCACGAATGGTGCCCTTTGTGAGAAGGTGACAAAGTGGGCACCATGGTATTGGTGTTGACTGCATGCCGTTATCAGCAACATTTTGTACAACTGTTTCCTCTGATGAACGGAGGGTGTTTGGTCGGAATGTGACTGGCTTGGGGACCCCGAAGCTTTGCAGTGTTGCTTCGTAATCTTTTTTGCTTAGTAGCGCAGAAAAACGTTCCAGAATTTGCGATGGCAATTCTTCTTCCGCTTTTTTAACCCAATCTATTGTTTCAGGTGTGTCTTGCTCTGTGTTGCTCGTCATCAACGGAGTAGTGTACGAAAGTAGAAAGAAGGTTGCTGTTGTTATTTACGCAACGATATCAAGAATCGTAATATCTTGATCAAGGTCACCCGTAAGCAATTGCTCGTCAAGGTCTATCGTAAATGCTAATGTCATTTCAGATTTTCGACAAAGTTGTGCAACCCGCAATAGACGGCGTTCATCGAGCCGTGATGCTACAAGGGGCTCACGAAGAAGCAAAGATGCCAGTGAGGAACTAGTTATTGATGCACAATCCTGCCCCGTATGCGCAATCCGAAGGGAATTATTGGCTATCCACGCTCGGCTTCTTAAATGCCCAGTGAATGTACGCTGTGTTGATGTACTTGATTTCAGTTCTTCGATTCGCATGACCATTGTTCGATCTCCTGTTGTGTGTTTTAGACCTATTCTTCAATTCCGCCTCAGAAGACCGCCCACCACAGGAGCCCTCATTGGCACAATAGTAGTATCGCCTAGGCCACTGACGACATAGTGTCACCCAGTTGTAAGGTTTTTGTTAGGCTTGTCCTATTTCATCAAGGACTCAGAAAAAACGATTTGCTTCGACGCCTTGCTCGGCGGGCTCCGCTGCAGGGGTCTGACCCCCTGAGGAAAAAGTAGGGCTCGGTTTCTTATGAAGAAGCGTTGGCTGGCGAGCCCGCAAGCGAGTCAATTGTGGCAAACACATCAACGAGGGCATCGACTGTTTGCGTCAATTCATCCATCGAAGTAGTACGTGCAAAACTAAACCGAATTGTTCCCCACAAACCATCGTCAGGTGCGCCTATTGCCTCAATCACTTTTGAATTTTTAAAAGCCCCGCTTGAACAAGCAGATCCCGAGGAGGCACAAACACCGCGTTCAGATAGCATCAAGAGGAGTAACTCGCTCTTCACATTTGGAAATGAAATGGAACTCGTCGTCCATGCACGTTTGGCGCCAGACGAGGTAATGTGCGCAGAAGGAAATTTTTCCTTGACGAGATTTTCAAATGCATCGCGAAGCGATTCCATAGTTGCAATATTTGACTCGTTTACCCACAATTTTGCTTCTTTTGCAGCAATACCAAAACCTGAAATTGCAGGAACATTTTCAGTTCCACCTCTTCGGCCGCGCTCTTGAGGTCCGCCAGTCACAAGCGACGCAACGGCTAATCCCGCACGAGCATACAAAGCACCAACACCTTTTGGGCCGTGAAATTTATGTGAAGCAAAACTAAACAAGTCGACAGGTGTTTCAATAACATCAACAGGCATTTTTGCGACCCACTGCGTACCATCGCTATGCAACAAAACATCGTATGCTTTGCAAAGTTCGGATGCTCTTTGAATTGGCTCGATAACACCCGTTTCATTGTTGCACCACATTAAGGAAACAATCGCGACTTCAGCAGATCGAGTTTTTAAAAGTTCTTCAAGATGATCCATGCAAAAGACACCGTTGCAATCGTTGCGCAATCTAATAACTTCAAACCCATTTTCACTTAAACTATCGAGTTTTTCGCCAACAGCGGCATGCTCTAATTTGCTTGTGATACATATTTTTCTTTCTGGATAATGCTCGCATGCAGTTTGAATGGCGACATTGGCCCCTTCAGTTCCACCCGATGTAAATGTAATTTGTGCGGGCTTTGCGCCAATGAGTTTTGCGACTTCTTCTCTCGCCAAATCAACTTGCTGCCTTGCCTCTTGTCCAATTCTATGAATACTCGATGGGTTGCCCCAAAGAGTTTCCATTGCTTCCATAACCGCGTTATTCACCGCTTGAAGTGGTTGCGTCGTTGCGTTGTTATCAAGATAAATTCTATTCAGTGGCATGTTTAGGTATTGTAATCGTAATCAACCATGCGAAGAATCCAATAACTCCGCAGACAAGAAAAATATATTGAGGAGAATCTCCAAACCATGGGCGAGTAAACCAATACATCAATGAACCAATTGCCATAAACAAAAAAGAGATCGCATTTGATGTTGCTAATACTCGGCCTCGATGACCTGGGCTTGGGAGCATCTGCATAAGTGATTGCAGAGGCACAGCGTACAAACCAGCAAACAAACCTAAACCAACAAGGCATGTCATAATTATCCAATAAGAAACAGGAGCAATACCCGCAACAAACATTGAAAGCGTCATGCCAAGTGCGGCGTATTTAGATAACTGCAGTTGTATCTTGCCTTTTGATAAAAAACCTGCAAGTAAAGAACCAACGCCCACTGATATTCCGATGGATGCGAGTAGGTATGAAACCTTTGTGTCGTTGACTTGCAATACTATTCCCAATTCAGTCACAAGTAATAAAACAATTGTCGCAAGCAAGTAAAAGAATGCCCACGCTATGGCAATTTTTAGCAACGGTGTTCTGCACATTTCGAGTCCCGTTGTTACGTAGGTTGAAAATGGGTTTGATGGAATAGGCATCGATGCATCCATTGGGCGTAATCTAGGCAACCAAACTATTGCTAGTAACCCAACAACAGCAACAAAGGTAAGCACGATGCCTGGCAACCACTTGCCCATCATCCCCATTGATTGTTCTTGCAACGTATCGCTCACAATTCCTGCCGCTAACATGCCCGCAATAATTGCTATATTTGTGGTCATATTCAAAATGCCATTTGCGCGACTTACATTTTTATTAGGAACAATTTCTGGAATCATCCCGTACTTGGCAGGGCTAAAAAAAGACGACTGCGTAGCAAGAAAAAACATTGCTATTGCTGCGAGCCAGAAGTCTCCTGTAACGAAACCAATCCCCGCTGCAATTGCTAGCGGGATTTCAATCCATTTCATCAATACTGATATAGACCGCTTTGAATAGCGATCTGCGATAGGTCCAGCCCATCCAGAAAATACAATAAATGGGACGAACAAACAAAGCGCTATTAACCCCTGACCGCCCTCGCCGAGTTTGCCTTCCCACATCCCACGCACAACTGCAAAGCCAAGCAATGTTTTCAGAATATTATCATTTGCCGCGCCCATAAACTGTGAAATCAGGAGTGCACTGAGCCCATGACGAGGTTGTACTTGTTTACCGTATTTCACGAAGTGCACCATACCATTTCTCAAACCTCAAGGGCGAGAGCGCACTTTATTGCGAATACAACGGCACTCGCTAAGGGGACACCCAAGCAAAGTACGCAATTGCGCACATTACTTATGGATGTCCCCGCAGCAAGTTTGGGGTTACTTTGTTGGCTCTGTGCCTTCAGGTTTTTCTTTGGGCTTAGCTGCTTCCAAAGTTTTTGCAGTTTTCTCCGTTTTTGGGGCTTCTTTACCTTGAGCACCTTCGGAAACACCACGAGCGATAAGCACTTTCTGCTTAATCTCTTCAAACATTTCTGGGTTATCCGCAATATGTTTCTTCGAATTTTCGCGACCTTGCCCGAGCCGTACTTCACCGTAACTAAACCAAGAGCCGCTTTTGTCCACAATCTCATCTTCGACAGCAAGGTCAAGAAGATCACCTGCAATACTGATGCCCTCGTTGAACATAATGTCAAATTCAGCGGTGCGGAATGGTGGTGCTGTTTTGTTTTTCACAACACGCGTTCGTACACGGTTACCAATTGCTACGTCGCCGTCTTTGATTGTACCGATACGACGAATGTCAACTCGGATTGATGAATAGAATTTCAGCGCACGACCACCGGGTGTTGTTTCTGGGCTTCCGAACATAACGCCAATTTTTTCGCGGATCTGATTAATAAAGATTACCATGCAATCACTCTTCGCAATCGCGCCCGTTAATTTTCGCATTGCTTGACTCATCAAGCGCGCTTGCAAACCGACATGCGTGTCGCCCATTTCGCCTTCAATTTCAGCCCGTGGAATCAGCGCAGCAACTGAATCGATGACGACAATATCAACGGCATTTGAACGAACAAGCATTTCACAAATTTCAAGTGCCTGCTCTCCTGTGTCTGGTTGTGATACAAGAAGCGCATCAATATCAACTCCAAGTTTCTTTGCCCACATTGGATCAAGTGCATGTTCCGCATCAATAAATGCAGCCACGCCACCTTTTTGCGCTTGTGCGACAACGTTAAGCGCGAGCGTTGTTTTTCCTGATGATTCTGGACCAAAGACTTCAATGATTCGTCCCCGCGGCATACCACGACCACCTAGTGCAAGATCCAAGCTAATGGCACCTGTCGAGATTGCCGGAATTGCTGAAACATCGTCGCCGTTGAGCCGCATAATTGCACCGGAGCCAAATGCTTTATCAATTTGCGACAATGCATTTTCGAGTGCTTGAACTTTCCCCTTATCCTCTATGGTGGATTTCGCCATTATTGGAGTCTTCGTTTTTGATATCTTTTTAGTTGGTGTTTTTAAAGCCATTGCTTTCTTCGCCTTCCGTGGTTCAGTTGCGATGCTTGCTGCATCATTTGTTGGTGTTGTTCTTCCGCTTTGTACGATACCGCCCTTTTCAGGCGTTTCAGATGGTGCAGCGGTTTTTCCTGATGATTTTACTATTTTTCCGTTATTTGTTCCGTTTCTTGTGATTAATCCCATTTCTGTTTTTTCCTTTGCTGACCTGTTTGTTAGGTTTACGGTAGGATGACAGAAACATCGGCGATGTCAACCGTTGTTCGGTAGTTATTCGGTATATTTATTCAATATTCGCTTAAAAACAAGGGTCTGCCTGACAGTATGTCGTCAGTTTTGCGCTATGTAGACTCAACGAGCCCGCCTTCCCAGTTGGGGGAAGGCGGAGTCCATTCGGATAATTTAGTGCTCGCAAACCAATTGATTGTTCTTTGAAGACCTTCTTTAAGCGGAATGGTTGGCTCCCACCCAAGCGTAGTTTTAGCAAGTGTTATATCTGGCTGGCGTTGCGTTGGGTCATCCGCGGGAAGTGGCTTCATTATAAGTTTTGAATTCCCGCCGGTAAGTTCAAGAACGAGATTTGCCAATTCCAACATCGTAAATTCACCAGGGTTACCAAGGTTAATAGGACCCGTTGCTTCATCAGCATCCATCATCGCTAAAAATCCATTAA
>CAWLAZ010000084.1:0-6685 GCA_963854955.1 Phycisphaerae bacterium
GGCGAGTGCTTGATATCTGAAACATGCGAGAGTTGCGGGGATATCAATGGAGACAACGTCGTGAATGTCGGAGACTTACTTATCATCATCAAAACCTGGAACACATCTAATATAGATGGTGATGTAACACTGGATGGTTTTGTTAATGTGGAAGACATTCTCTTTATTGTTGCTGCCTGGGGTAATGATTGCTCTCCACCGCAACTTGCGGCTTGCTGTTTTGGCGATATGAAGTGGGGTTGGTGCGAATTCATCACTGAAGAAGAGTGCAATTCCGCAGGCGGCTGGTACATGGGTGACGGTACAGACTGTGGTTCTGTTTCTTGTTTTTAATACATATGTTCAGTTACAAGAATGAGTTGCGAGTGTTATAGATTAGAATTAAAATCTATGCCAAAATTTATAAATGACCTCCTTTTGGTTGGGGGAAACTGTCAACAAAAGTGACAACACTTCCATGTCAGATGTGCTCTATTTGTGCTGTTGTTACAAGCAATGACCAGGGACTTCGCAAGTCCTACGTCATAGATGTGCGTACCAATAAACACGAATACCCATAAGAAAAACGCCCCTTCCTAAGAAAGGACGTTTCATAAAGCGGTGGGGATGGGATTCGAACCCATGAAGAGGCGAACCCCTTACCGGTTTTCAAGACCGGCGCCTTCAACCGCTCGGCCACCCCACCATAGGGTTTGGAATTGCGGTTCCAGAAGTGGAATTGTACTACCATAATGGCAACATGCGAATCCTTACTTGTATATTCTTGACACTTTGCGCCCTGCTCACGGGTTGTAACTCCTATAACAGGGTGGTGTTGACCATTTCTGAAACCAATGGAGATCCAATCCCAGATGCATCCGTCCAAGCATCCCCCATGTACTTCTTCAATCCGAGCGACAAAAACTATATCGTGATCAGTGCGTATGAAATTTTGGAACCGTTCCCAGCTGATGGCGATTGTGGAACGACCGATGCCAATGGAGAAGTCATACTTCGAATTGCCACGAAAAGCCCCCTTCGCCTCACTGTATTTGCACAAAACTTTGCGTCTTGGCAAGGCGAAATTTCAATCACCAAACAAGGCGATGTTAGAGTAAAACGTAGCGGCTCAATAACCAAGCTTCAGGTTAGTACAAAATAATCAACCCAGAGTTCATCGGTGTTTTCTGGGCTTTTTATCTACCGCGGGTAGATTAATTTGAGTCCATTGAGCCGCGAGGATCGAGTTCATCGCAGAGCATCGCTTTTGCGAAATCTTTGTTCATGCGACCGATGAATTTGATGGAAACACCTTTGGGGCAAGCATCTTGGCATTCTGCGTAATTTGTGCACGCACCAAAACCCTCTTCGTCCATTTGTTGCACCATAGCTTTGGCACGACTTGCACGTTCTGGTTGCCCTTGTGGCAACAAGCCAAGGTGACCAATTTTCGCAGCTGTAAACAACATTGCTGAACCATTTGGGCACGCCGCAACGCATGCACCGCAACCTATACATGCCGCTGCGTCCATTGATTCTTCCAATTCGTCGTGCCCAATTGGCATCGAGTTTGGTTCTGGCTTTGGACCTGAATGCGCAGAAATATACCCACCCGATTGAATAACTCGATCAAAAGCACTGCGGTTCACAACCAAGTCTTTGACAACTGGCAACGCCGCACTTCTAAATGGTTCTAAGTGAATTGTTTGGCCATCAGTAAATGACCGCATAAAAACTTGGCAAGATGTTGTCAATTTACCAGGGCCATGCGCCCTGCCATCAACAACGAGCGAACATGATCCACAAATGCCTTCTCGGCAGTCGCTATCAAATGCAACGGGCTCTTCGTCTTTCAACGTTAATTTTTCGTTCAACATATCCAACATATCAAGGAGTGACGTTTCTTCTGAAACGTTCGACATCTTGTATTCCACCATTTTTCCCTTGGCTTCAGGTGAAGCTTGGCGCCAAATACTCAGTGTAAAATTCATTACTTGTAACTCCTTGTAGTTGGTTTCAACGCTTGATGGTCTAACTTTTCAGTATGCAATTGATGTGCCACGTTTTCGCCTATCCACTCCCAAGCGGCAACATGCGAAAATTTTACGTCGTCGCGCTTTGCTTCGCCATCTTCATGTATATGTTCTTCGCGTAAGTGACAGCCGCATGATTCATCACGCTCAAGTGCATCTTTGCACATCAATTCTGCAAACTCTAAGAAATCAGCAACGCGTCCAGCACGTTCAAGTGATTGATTAAAACTGTCTTTTGTGCCCGCCACTTTTAACTCTGACCAAAACTCTTTCCGCAATGCTGGAATCAACTCAAGTGCTTTCTTTAAATCTTCTGCGTTACGAGACATGCCGCAATGTTGCCACATTATGTTGCCGAGTTCTTTCTGGAAAGATAGCGGTGTACGCGACCCTTTGATATTCATTAACGAGTCAATTTTTGCATCGACTGCCTCAGCATGTTTTTCGAACTCTGGATGATTCTCATCAATTTTTTGTTGATAAATATCACGCAAATAATCGCCAATGGTTTGCGGAAGAATGAAGTACCCGTCTGCAAGACATTGCATCAGTGAACTTGCACCAAGTCGGTTTGCTCCATGATCAGAAAAATTCACTTCGCCGATTGCATACAAGCCGGGGACATTCGTCATTAAATTGTAATCCACCCACAAGCCGCCCATTGTGTAGTGTGGCGCTGGATAAATTTTAAACGGTGTTTCGTAAGGATCATCCGCAGTAATGTCTTTGTACATGTCAAACAAGTTGCCGTACTTCGCTTCAATAGCTTCTTTGCCGTGTGTTGCAATCGCATCGCGAAAATCAAGGTACACACCGAAACCAGTTTCGCCAAGACCATACCCATCATCGCAAACTTTCTTCGCGGCACGAGAAGCAACATCACGCGGGACCAAATTCCCAAAACTAGGATATCGTTCTTCAAGATAGTAATAGCGTTCTTCTTCGGGTATATCACGAGGACGACGATCATCGCCCTTCTTGCGAGGCACCCAGATTCGCCCATCATTACGAAGGGATTCGCTCATCAATGTTAATTTCGATTGATCATCACCGTGCACTGGAATGCAAGTGGGGTGAATTTGCACGAAGCAAGGGTTTGCAAAAAGTGAACCTTGTTTATGCGCTCGCCATGCAGCGGTTACGTTGCAATTGACTGCGTTGGTGGAACGATGGTACACATTTGAGTACCCTCCCGTTGCAAGCACAACGGCGTCTGCGGAATGTGTTTTAATCTCACCTGTCAATAAATCACGCACGACGATGCCTCGGCAACGGCCATCAATTTTGACGATGTCATGCATTTCTGTTCGTGGATATTGTTTTACTTTACCAAGTGCTACTTGCTCTTCAAGTGCTTGGTATGCGCCGAGCAAAAGTTGCTGCCCTGTTTGGCCACGCGCGTAAAATGTCCGTTCAACAAGTACGCCACCAAAAGAACGATTTGCCAAGTTGCCACCGTACTCGCGAGCAAACGGCACACCTTGGGCAACACATTGATCGATAATTTGGGTGGATGTCTCCGCTAAGCGGTAGACGTTTGCTTCACGCCCACGAAAGTCTCCACCTTTTTGCGTGTCGTAAAACAATCGCCATGTTGAGTCGCCATCGTTGCGGTAATTCTTGGATGCGTTAATGCCACCCTGCGCTGCAATCGAGTGTGCCCTTCGTGGGGAGTCTTGAAAACAAAACAGTTTAACGTTGTACCCCATTGCGCCAAGCGATGCTGCTGCTGATGCTCCAGCAAGCCCAGAGCCAACGACGATGATGTCGTACTTGGGTCTGTTTTTTGGCCCAACTAAGTTGATAGAATCAATGTGGGTGCGCCACGCTTCTTGAATGGGAACGTTTGGTATTTTTGAATCAAGTTTCATATTATTTCGCCACTCCGATTAATCCTGTTGCAAATGCAAACGGTACCGCGGAAAACCCAATAAACAATACTAGTGAGACCACAATTGCGAGGCATCGAAGAGGTTTGTTTCTATCGGGGTTATCGATGCCGAATGTTTGGAAGAAGCTCCAAAGTCCGTGATACAAGTGCATGCACACAATAAACATCATAAATACATAAAACCATGCGAGCCACCCCGAGCTAAATGCAAGGGACAGGTTCGAATACACATGCCCTTCTTCGTAGGGCGTCGAAAGCCAAGAACCAAATGTGAATTGCGCTAGATGTACGATGATAAAAATAAGCAAGAGCAATCCAGAAACCCGCATCATGCGCGCTGGAAGCGTTGCAGCAAATGATCTCTTGATGATGTACTTAACGGGACGTGCTTTGTGGTTTTGTTTTACTAACAAGACGATGGTGACAATATGTGCAAGTACAGCAACTATCAAGCCAATCCGTGCAATCCAAAGCACGGTCGTATGCCCAAACATGTCTTGTCCAATGTCGCGCAGATAAGCGGCATAGTGGTCAAGTTTCTCTTGCCCTGCAAATGCCTTGAGATTGCCAATCATGTGCATGACCAAAAAGCCAGCCATCATTATGCCGGTAACCGCAACGACAAATTTTTTGCCGACCGCAGTGCCGTAAAACTGTGTTAATTTGTTCATATACCCCAAATTGTACCACCAAAACCGAAGTTTTTACACAAGTCCAAGAGAGACAATTGTTGTATCGTCATCCAAATTCGTGGTATCACCCCACATCATCACTGCCTGAAGGAGTCGTTTTACATCTTCTTCAGCCGTTGGAGAATCAGCGACTAGTTCATAGACTCGGTCGACACCGTATTGTTCAGATTCACTGTTTTGTTGCTCTGGGATGCCGTCGCTGAAGATGATAATTCGATCGCCAGACTCAACTAGAAGCGTGGCGTTTCGATACTCCGAATTTACATCAATACCAATCAAGAAACCGTCCGGCGTTGGTGGCGCTTCTGCCCTGCCGTCAGCTCTTCGGATTGCCCAGTGCCCATGTCCTGCATCCACGTATGTAAGTTCTTTAATTTCAGCATCAAAAATACCAACCCATAGCGTTAAAAAACGATTCATCGCGGAACGTTTTGCTACAAACTTATTTACAGCAGTAACTGCATCTTCAGGTGAACAACCCATTCGAATACGCGCGTGTATAAACGCTTGGGCAGCAGCCATCAAAATTGCTGCGCCTGCACCTTTGCCGCTAACATCACCAACAATAAGCGCCATGCGCGTCTCTGAAAGCGGAATGATGTCAAGCAAGTCTCCTGATGCTTCTTTACCTGGCCGGAAAATTCGTCCCCACCCAAAGACTTCCCCTGCACTCACATCTTTTGGAATCATGAGCTCTTGCGCTTCACGAGCAGCAGAAAGATCTTGTTCAAGCCGTGCTTGTTCGATTTTATTTTCGAGGCGACGCAAGTTTGCGTACGCAAGCCCAGCCATTTGGCAAAGTGCTTGGCAGAAGCCTGCAGCATCTGGTTGAATTTGTTGTTCTTGCTCACGTGCATCGAGGTACAAGAACGCAACAAGAACTTCATCGACCATGATTGCACTGCAAATTGCTGAGTGAATGTTTAAGTCTGCGATGGAATGTCCAAAGCCAGCGGTTTGACCAGAAAGCAGGCAAGCAACATCGCCCTTTGATGCACCTTCTAACAATGAACGACTAAATGTTGTGCCTGTTGCATCGCGGGATTCGCCATCGAGGAATCCCATCACTTGAATTTCATCTTTTTCATCTGGAGGCATGAGCATTGCTGCGCGTTGAAAGCCCGTTCCGCCAATGGCAGATTTTACAAGTAGCGACCCAAGTTCTTGTACGTTTGTTGCTTTATTTATATCTGCTGAACATTCGATGAGCAACGTAAGACGATGTTGCGCTAAGTGACCAAGGTCGTTGCGCGTCATTCGTTGGACGCGTGCTTCTACTTCGATACTGTCTTCAATGGTCTGCATTGCAACTGGTGCGCCTTGACGAACGCTCGTACGAAAAATCCAAGGACCAATGCGCACCATATCGCCCGTTGTTACTTGCGTGTTTGCTTCTTTTTGACACTGCTCATCGTTGACAAAGGTTCCGAGACGACTACCAAGGTCAACAAGAAAGCATCCTTCATCGTTCGAGACAAATCGACCGTGCTGGCGTGAAATCGTTGCTTCAGGGAGTTTGATATCACATTGGGAACCACGACCAAAGAGAAGGTCTGCTCCAGGTTCAAGCCAAAAGCCATCTAGGTCTGGGCCCATGACGGGTTCAAACCAGAGTCGTTGAATTGCTTGGGTTGCCATCGTCACAGCGTATAGGATAGCAGGATGCCATTAAAAACGCTGACAGTCCTGAGACTGTCACCGAATCAAATTCCAAGAAATTAATTACCCCTCGGGTAATTAATTTAGGGTTATTGTTGTTCGCCAAAGAGCGAGGAAAAATCGACGCGACCACCACCGCCAGAATCACCAACGATGGTGAATTGGGCGTTGAGGGCTTTCTTGATTTTCATTTCTGCATCAGCAAGATGCGCACGAGTATATGCGTCATTTGATTTTACATTCTTAAGTTGATTCTGGATGTCTTTCAACTGCATGCGCACCAAACTTTGAATCGTTCGGCCAGCAGGCGAACCCGCATCTTCTTCTAAACTAAGTTCGATCAAACGCGCAAGGTGTTCACTTTGCAAATTGCGACGCAAAGAAGAAATAGCTGGTTGGCGATTCGTTGAATTACTTGGCAAGTCACCAAG
>CAWLAZ010000085.1:0-6617 GCA_963854955.1 Phycisphaerae bacterium
TTTGCGCATCGTTGGATAAATCCAATATAGAATCTTTACGAGAAAGTTTCGGCGCAACTGTGACCAATGACTCATCTTGTACTGTTCCTTTTGGGTTAGTTTCAAGAACTTCTATTACAAGATCTGGCCCAAGATCTGAAAGTCGATCGTGTAATACACCCGCAGTTTCTTCGTCACCAATCTGGGTTGCCACTTGCCCTAGTACAAGTCCTGCATCCATTTTTTGTGCGAGCGTAATCACACTCACGCCTGATTCAGCATCACCGTGCACAACCGCTGCATTAATTGGAGAAGCCCCCCGCCATCTCGGTAACAAAGACGCGTGCAAATTCATTGTGCGTTGTGCTTGGATAAGTTCGCCCGAAAGTTTTTGTCCAAAGGCAATGACGACCATTGCATCAATCTGCAATGCTGCAAATTCTTCAAGCATATCTGGTGTGTTTACATTAGTTGATTTTATAAGATGCAAACCGGCTTCTTCTGCCCATGCACCGATGGGTGTTGATGTTGGTTTCCGGTTTCTTCCTGCTGTTCTATCGGGCGAAGTTACGACTCCAACAACTGTGTGGGTTTCCACTAATCGTTGCAACGTTGGCAAGCCAAATTCCCCTGACCCTAAGAAGAGGATTCTCATCTCGCACGCTCAAGGTCGCGAATAAGTCGGCGATTAACCAAGCGATCCATCGTGGACATTTTTTCAATAATGAGCACGCCATCAAGGTGGTCATTTTCATGTTGCCATACTCTTGCGATAAATGCATCGCTTTCAGCCGTTGATGGTTTTCCATCTAGGCCAAATCCAGAAATGCGGATACCAACTGGTCGGCGTATGCCGCCATGAATTTCAGGCAAACTCAAACAACCCTCCTCGTCAGTTTCATGTTCATCGTTGCATACTTCAAGTTTAGGATTCAACCAAGCCACACCGTTACCTTCATTTTCTGGGTCAAGCGTGACAAATAGCCGCCATGGAAGTCCAACTTGCGGTGCTGCAAGCCCTACACCGTTTTGTAACAGCATGATTTCAACCATCTTTTTTGCGACTGCTTGCACATTGGCATCTGCAGGGTCAATTTCTTCCGCCTTTTTCTTTAGAATGGGGTCGGGATACAAGACAAGCGCTAGCGTATTGGGATCTACAGACATAAAAAACATTCTACCGCAGTCCTCCACACTCGGTTAGAATATAGAACCCCGTTTGGGCTCACAAACTATGGCACTATTTGGAAAAAAATCAAATTCAGACGATGTCTTTCTGCCAGATCCGGAGAAAGCAAATGCCTGGTTTGAGCGAGCTCGTCAGATGGCTGAAAGCCACAACTACGAATCTTCATTTGCATTCTATGCCAATGGGTTCAAATTAGACCCAAGAGATGTTTCAATACATAAAGAGGTCTTAGAGGTTGCGAAAACATACTACGAACGTGGTGGGGAAAAAGCGACCAATAAACAAATAAAACAAATTGATGGATTAACAGATATTGAAAAATTTGTTGCCGCACTTTTTGTATGGTGGCATGATTTTATAAACCCAAAGCATGCGATGAAAGCTGTTTCGATGGGCGTAAAAGCGCAGCAAAACGAATTCAGTGCAGCGATGGCTGACACCCTTCTTTCTCTAGCATCAAGGGACGGAAAAGCACTCTCCTTCAAAGAATTAAAATCACTTATGGAATTGTTTCAGTCTGCAGGCGCTTGGGACCAGGCTATTAAAGTTGGGCAAGCCGCACTTAATGCTAAACCGGATGACGCTGTACTTGAACGCGCGCTAAACGAACTCGCTGCAGAACGTGCAATTTCAGGTGGTGGTTACGACAAGATGGGCACCGACGAAGGCGGATTTAAAAAATTCGTTAAAGACATTGACAAACAACGTGAACTTGAAGAAGACGAATCACTTGCTGGTACAGCAGGAAGTATGGAACGCGTTATTGCTCGTGCAAAAAAAGATTTTGAAGAAAATCCTGATTCGCCAGATGCCGTATCTGCGTACGTCAAAGTACTGAAAAAACAAGCAACACCTGAGTCTGTTAAGTTGGCGTTCCAAGTGTTAATGCACGGGTTCAAAGTCACCAAGCAATATCGATTTCGCATGGAAGCCGCTGATATTAAAATGTCTATGGCATCAGATAAAATTGCAGCAATCGCTAAACAACTTGCGCAAAGTCCGAGTGACGATTTGCAAGAAAAACATGATGCTGCACTTGCTGAATTTCGCGCATTCCAAAAAATGGAATTCCAAGAACGATCAGCGAAGTATCCCACCGATCGAAAAATCAAGTTCCAACTTGGCGAATTAGCCATTGAAGATGGCGATATTAATCTTGCGATGGAATGCTTCCAAAAAGCAAAAGATGAGCCTCGATTACGTGTTCGTGCAGGACAGGAACTTGGCAAATGCTTTGCCTCCGAAGGTTGGTTTTCTGAAGCCGTGGGCGAGTTTAAAGAATCTATTAAATCACTCGGTGGCAGCGATAACGAATTGGAACTTTCGCTTCGGTACGACCTCATGCATTCGCTTACGAAAAAAGCTAAGAAAGATGCGAACATCGACCTTGCAAAAGAAGCCATGGACATATGTTCCGGCATTGCACGAAAAGATATTTCATATCGCGACATCCGTGATTGCCGACGAAATCTCGACGAACTCGTCAAAGAACTCGATTAACTACCCATCGGGTAATTCTTTTTGTGATAAAGACTGCCTTGCCACAAATTTGTCGTACTGCTCTTCAGTGTCAATTCCACCTGGTTGAGGGTCCACTTTTGCAACTGCAATTTTGAACCCATTATCAATAGCTCGCATTTGTTCAAGCCGGCGAGCGATTTCATTTTGTGTCGGTTGCATCGCAACATAGGTTTGTAAGAACGTTGGCTGATATACATATAAGCCAATATGGCGAAACGCCCCTTCTGATACACGCCTTGAAAAATCAACCGCGATGTTTCCCTCGAGCATAGCTTTTACAACATGTTCGTTGTGTATTTCGTCTTCTTGCAATTCGCAAATAGCTGTAGCCATAACAGCATCGCCAAGGGCATCAACCGTTGCATCGATTACCGCATGGTCAAGTTCCGGCTCATCGCCCTGCATATTGACAACAATATCGCACTCTAAATTACACACTGCCTCTGCGATACGGCTTGTGCCGTTTGGATGGACTCCAGTCATTATGACCTCACCACCAAATCCTCGAACTCGATCTGCAATATCATCTGAGTCCGTCGCAATATAAACGTTCGTGACAGCTAAAGCACGCTTTGCTACTTCCCACGCGTATTGAATGAGTGGTTTTCCGGTTTTATCAGCAATCATTTTTGCCGGAAACCGCGAAGAATCAATCCTCGCTGGAATTATCGCAACTACATTCTTCGCCATGCGCTCTATTCTACTGCGGGGTCAGACCCAAGGGGTCTGACCCTGCAGAACCATTAAAATTTACTGTGTTGAAGTCGTGGTTGGGGTCTGACCCCTGGGGTCAGACCCCAACCATAGACCCCAACCATTGGCACCACCGTCAGATTGATTTTTTACTGAATAGCGCTTGGTGCGGAGTGCACTCCATGCTACAATCGGGAATGCCCACCCAAGATACAAACGCAACGTTTCTAAGCCAATTTGGCAAGTCCGGCGAATCAACTGAATTCTATTCTCCAATCCCTGATGGGTTCAAGCCAGGCTTTACACGTTTTGTCGTAGTGCTTGGAACTGTCATGTCTGGACTTGGAAAAGGTATTTTCAGTTCCTCACTCGCCAAACTCTTACAAGACAAAGGGTTAACTGTAACACCAGTCAAACTAGAGGGATACTTGAATATCGATTCTGGCACGTTAAACCCATTTAGACATGGTGAAGTATTTGTGCTTGACGATGGTACTGAAACTGACATGGACCTTGGAACGTATGAGCGAATTCTAGACTTGAATCTTTCAAAGTCAAACTTCACAACTGCTGGGCAAATTTATACTGAAATACTTACGCGGGAACGCGCTGGCGGCTACCTTGGTCGTGATGTGCAAATGATCCCACATGTAACTGGCGAAGTAAAACGTCGGTTGCGTCAACTTGCTATCGACGGTGGCAAAAACGGCAAGCAAGCAGATGTAGTCTTCGTTGAAGTTGGCGGCACTGTGGGTGATTATGAAAACGGTTTCTACATCGAAGCTTTGCGTGAACTCGCGTATGAAGAAGGGCCAGAGTCAACCTGTTTTGTCGCGCTTACTTACATTGTAGAACCTGCAATTCTCGGCGAACAAAAATCAAAACCAGCGCAACTTGGTATTAAACGATTAATGGAAACTGGCATTCAACCGCACTTGGTTGCATGTCGCGCAGAAATGCCTGTCACCGATACGGTCATACAGAAAATATCAATGTTTTCAAATGTACCGAAAGAATGCGTGTTCTCGATGCACGACCGAGCATCCATTTACACCATCCCAGATGCTATGCGAAGTGAAGGACTTGACAGGCAAATTCTGTCTATGCTTAAGTTGCACAATAGAGTGAACGCAACTGCTGAGGACAAAGCACGCACTGGCTGGAACAATTACACCGCTGCCATTGCATCGGAACGCAAGTACAACATTAACATTGGCATCCTAGGTAAATACACCTCCATTCGAGACGCGTATGCCTCTATTGACAAAGCGGTGGAACACGCTTCCACACATCTCAACGCAAACGTAAACATAAAATGGCTTGATGTTACCGATTTTACTCATGCAAATGCCGACTCCAAACTTGAGGCGGCCGACCTTGACGGTGTTATTGTCCCTGGCGGTTTTGGCGAACGTGGTATTGAAGGAAAACTAGCATCTGTAAAATGGGCTCGTGAACACGGCATTCCGTTTCTTGGCATTTGCCTTGGATTTCAAATGGCCGTTGTTGAGTTTGCACGAAATGTTGTACAACTGCAAGATGCAAACTCAGCAGAGTTTGACGTGAACTGTGCACACCCTGTTATTGCAGAACTTCCTAACCAGAAAGAAATTGAAGGCCTAGGTGGAACAATGCGCTTGGGCGGACAAGATGTAGCGATTACTCCTGGAAGTTTCGCTGAACAATTGTACGGCAGCACAAGTGCCCGAGAACGCTTCCGTCATCGCTACGAAGTCGAACCAAAATATATCGAACAACTTACAAAAGCAGGACTCATTTTCAGTGGGCATCACCCTGAGCATGAAATCATGCAAGTACTTGAACTTTCATCAGATGTACATCCTTACTTCGTAGCCGGTCAGTTCCACCCAGAGCTTACAAGCCGTCCACTTCGACCGCAACCTATGTTCATGGGTCTTGTTGCAGCAGCGATCACCAACAGAATGGGCCGCACACCAGATACAATTGATTCTCGCTGGTTCAATAGCAAACATGCTTCAACTACCGTATAATTCTCAATCTTTGGCGATATAGCTCAGTTGGTTAGAGCGTGGGATTCATAAGCCCGAGGTCACAGGTTCGAATCCTGTTATCGCTATTTCTCAAGAAGATACTGACAAATTAATTCTGGCAAAAAAGAAGCCCTCCATTTGTGGGTCATTCTGATCACGTATCTTAGTTAAAATCAATCTACATGAAGTTTAAAAGTGAAAGCATATTCCTGCTTGACGGCGCGACGGGCTCAGAACTCGACCGAGCGGGCGTTGATGTGGGCATGCCCCTCTGGTCAGCGCATGCAATTCTTGAAGCCCCCGAAATTTTAAAACAAGTGCATATCTCGTACCTTGAAGCAGGCGCGCAAGCGATTAGTACAAATACATTCCGCACCCATGAACGCTCACTTGCAAAAGCGGGCATGGGACATCGTGCTGAAGAACTCACAACAAAAGCCGTCGAAATTGCACAAAGTGCACGCGATGAAGTGAATACCGATGCCCTTGTCTTTGGAAGCGTTGCACCGCTTGAAGATTGTTACTCCCCGAAACTAGCCCCGCTATCAGATGTCTGCGAACAAGAGCATGGACAAATAATTTGCCATCTCGTCAATGCGGGGGTTGATCTTGTTCTTATCGAAACAATAGGCAGCGCCCACGAAGCAGTCGCCGCTGCAAAAGTTGCAAAAGGTGAATGGGCCATTAGTTTGTGTATGCAAACTGATGTGCTTGGCACGTTGCTTGACGGAACACCTCTAACAAACATTATCCAAGCGTTTGAACATGCAAGATTCATAGGCATCAACTGCTACCCAGCCACCAAACTTGCACAACAAGTAAAGCACCTACGATCTATCGCACCAAACGAGATGGCAATTGCTGCATACGGCAATGTGGGACACGCAGATGATGAGGGAGGTTGGATCAATACGGATGCCATTGATCCAAATATATTTGCAAAGTACGCAATGGACTGGGTAAAGACAGGAGCAAGCATTGTCGGAGGATGTTGCGGAACAACACCAAAAACTATCGCTGCAATCCGAAATCACTGTAAAAAAGTGTAATTTATGCAAGAATATCTATTAGTATTAGTTTACTTTACACACAATCAAATCATGTCAGCCACAAAACAAATAGGAGCACCTAATGATTACTTTAAATACTCTCAAAATTACTACCCTTGCAGTAGTAACTGCACTTTCACTTAACGCTTGTAAGAGCACAAGCAGTACGCAGCA
>CAWLAZ010000086.1:0-6609 GCA_963854955.1 Phycisphaerae bacterium
AGTGAAACGACGGTAGTTGCGTTAGCGATTGCATGCACAGGTATCCAGTTGCCACCAAAGGCACTGTTCAAACCGCTTTGTTGATTTGTGTTTGCAAGCGGTGCGTATTCAATCCACATCGCTTGCGGGTTTTTCTTCATAAACGCTTTGCGCATCCGCGCGAACGTTGGTGAACTTGATGGTTCACTTACAACCGCGATGCCTTCGCCATTGTTTGGCAGATAAATCGCTACCCATTCTTTGAATGCAGCAAGCGAGGAATCTGCGCCGTCAAATGTCACCTTTCGGCTTCGATCAGGGTCGTATAAGTCAAGGATAGCGGCTTGCGTAAATGCGTCTGTTTTGCCTTGGCTGTCTGGGTGCTCGGGGTTACCTTCAATCTTTGTTGGCCGACCGTCGTTGCTTGTAACAAGCACGCCTTGTGAAAGTCCGCCAAAATCAAAACATGTTGCGTATTGTTCTGGAACACCAGGCATGGTGTTTTCAGGACGATGTGCATACGGAACAATGTTTTCCTTTGGCCATCTTCGACAACCAGAAACGCCAAGTCCAGCGAGCGCCATTGAAGCGCCCATGATTTTCAAGAAGTGCCGGCGATCGTCGCCCGTGGCAAGCAAGGTGCCTGCGCCTTCAGGAAATTCGTCCTTAATTTCTGGTTGGAATCCATCGGCAGCTACGACTTCATCAATAGATCGCCACCATGTTTTTCCATTTTTGTTTGATTCGTTCAACGATGACATGTAGAGCAATCCTGTGATGGGTTCAAGTTATTTATTTCACGCCAATTGATGCTGTGAGCAATCTTTTCTGCGTCCGACATATCAATGCCCCATTCGAGTTGCGTAACAAGATCCGGATTTCGAATATGTGGATCTGGGTTCCGGTGACACTGCAAACACCAACCCATACTGAGTGTTTCATGTTGATAAACAACGTCCATCGTGTCCACCCGACCGTGGCATTCAACACAACTTACACCGCGTGTGACATGTGCACTGTGGTCAAAGTAAGCGTATTGCGGCAGGTCGTGCACGCGAACCCATTCGATGGGCATGCCTGATTCATAACTCTCAAAGAGTGGATCCAATTTTGCGCTTTCGGGATGAATTTGTGCGTGGCAATTCATGCATGTTTGTGTTGGAGGAATAGCAGCGTGCGCTGTTTCTTCAACAGTGTTATGGCAATAACGACAATCAATTCCGAGTTCGCCGGCATGCATTTTGTGACTAAAAGGAATCGGTTGTTCTGGCATGTACCCAACGTCTGTTGCTTGTGGACTGAACCCAAAAGCTACAATAACTGCAAAGTATAAAGGTGCAGTTGATCCAGCCACAATCATGAATGGCAACATTAGATTTGTCCAGCGCGGAAATGTGAATCGTTGTCGTGTCATATATGTTTCAGGCCTTGTTAGAAGAGCTGGTCTGGGGGATGTATCGTCCGTCTTGAGAAGGTACTAATAAGGTTCAGAACCTTACATATGATGTAAAAATCTAAGACGCCAACCGCTGGGGTCTTAGAAAACAATGAAGCGGGATATGATAGTAGGGATGGCGATATCATCAAGTGAGATTGAGTGTCAATTCACAAAGTAATTACAGCGAAAAACCTAATTCTTTAGGGTATTCACAGGGTTGGAAGACCAAAAAAGCGTTCTGCGTTTGCATCCGTTTGTGCCTCGAATAAAAGCAAATCCATACCTTTTAATTGCGCCAAGAACGACGCCGTGTGCATGACGTTTTTGGGCTCGTTTGGGCGAATCTTCCGCACTGGTTCTGGCGGCAAGTAAGGCGCGTCCGTTTCCACCATCATCCGTTCAATTGGCACAAGTTCTGCTGAGGCAACAACTTCAGGAGCATTTTTGTATGTTACAACTCCTGTAAAACTGATCATTGCGCCAATATTGAGGATTTTACGAGCATCTTCAGGTGTTTCAGTAAAACAATGAAAGACAAACCGGCTTCCTTCGATGGAGCTCGCAGCAAAAATGGGCAATAAATCATCGACAGCGCGTCGACAGTGTACTATTATAGGACGGTCCGCGGGTTCGGCGTCCTCAATCAACGCAAGATGTTCCTCAAGCAATCGCTTTTGAAGGGCGAAATCTGGCTCGTCGTAATGGCGATCAAGCCCCAATTCGCCCCATGCCACGCAGCGGGCGTCTTTCCCTGCTTCGCGAACATAGTTCCATTTCCATTCGCCATCTGCATGCAGCGGATGAATCCCAGAAGAGAAGAAAATGCGATTATCGCGGTTTGCAAGCGCCCTGCCTGCAATTGCGTCGTCGCCGTCGGTAGCAACAGTAATCATCCTTGAAACACCCGCAAGCACCGCATCATCGATAACTGCGTCGACTTTGCCCATCAATTGCTTGCTTGTCAGGTGGCAATGCGTATCAATCAATGCTGATTCTCCCTGAGATTGCCGTATCTTCAAGAATAACAGGCACGACTAGAGGTGGCATGCTTGGCATCGTAATGGTTATTGTTTGGTTCGCCACTAGCGTTTCATCTTCAAGTGACAGACGAAGTCGAATTGTCCAAATTTCGGGAATCCCCTTGTGCGAATCAGCCAAGTTAGAAAAACGCCAGTTGTCGTATTCACCTTCGATGCCCTCGGGAAATTCTATTTGTGGATTTTCAGGACGACCTGAGCCGTCCCATTCGAGGCGAATTACGCCTTTCGCACCTCCAAGGGGCCCCTTTTTTAAGGGCAACGAAGGCGGAGAGATACTCATTGGCTGGGAAAATCGCCCAATGCCTTCCACTCGAAGCACTACCATTTCACCCGAATCAAAGAGTAAGCGAATCTGCGATGCACGCATCTGACTTCTTCGTAACTTTAAATGAATAGGAATCACAAGTTCCCCTCCGGGAGGAACAATGTCTTCAGGCCAATCCGTTGTTGTGCATCCACATGTTGGCGTTGCTGATTTCAGCCAAAGGTCGTGGTCTGTTTTATTTTGCAGGCGGAACGTATGTTCAAGCACTGTAAAAGGACGTTCAATTGAAACAACACCGAAATTATGACTTAGGTTGCCGCCAAGTGGACTTGAAAAATAAAAGGACAACACCGCCCACGCAAGACCAGAAATTGCGATGAGCACAAGCAGAAAAACATAGATTCTATTCTTGTTCATAGGTTCGTTTAATCGTACTCTAAACGCGTACTTGTTGCAGTTTTAACCCCTTTGCAATTCTTCCATGCATCAGTGATAATTAGAGAATGGACATGACGCAATTCACAACGCTGGCGCAACAAGCATTTTCGCAAGGGCTATCGGTGGCTTCATCGATGGAACATGCCGAGTTTGCACCGTTGCACCTTTTGTCTGTTTTACTTGCCGACGATTCCGCTGCGACTATCTCGATAATTAAACATGCTGGGGGTGACCGCAATCGAACCCTCGAAATTGTCACGTCACAACTAAATAGAATGCCAACGGTCACAGGAACACAACCTCACACATCAAATACTGTCATGCAGGTGATTACCGATTCAATTGCGTCTGCAAAAACAATGGGTGACAAGTATGCAACCATCGAACACCTGCTTCTTACACTTTCAAAAATCAATGGCGAAGCAAAAGATTGCCTCGAACTCGGTGGAGTCACAACAGAAAACATCGAACAATCAATTGCATTGATCCGAAAACAATCTGGAGTAAAAAACGTGCACAATGAAAACGACGACGCGCAACTTGAAGCATTAGCAAAGTACGGCATCGATTTAAACGAACTTGCCCGCAATGGAAAACTTGACCCCGTCATCGGGCGTGATGAAGAAATTCGCCGATGCATGCAAGTGCTTAGTCGACGTTCAAAAAACAACCCCGTGCTTATTGGCGAACCCGGTGTTGGAAAAACTGCCATTGCCGAAGGTCTAGCCCAACGAATTGTGAACAACGATTGCCCCTCCTCTATGCGTGAATCTAAAGTGATTGCACTCGATGTAGGCCAACTGCTTGCGGGCGCAAAATTCAGAGGCGAGTTTGAAGAACGGCTTAAAGCTGTCCTTCGTGAAGTTACTTCAAGCAAAGGCAAAATCATTTTATTCATCGATGAATTGCATACTGTTATTGGCGCGGGCGCAGCAGAAGGCGCAGTCAGCGCTGGCAATTTGTTAAAACCAGCACTCGCCAGAGGCGAACTTCGATGCATTGGCGCAACGACTCTTGATGAATACAGGCAACACATTGAAAAAGATGCTGCGTTTGCACGAAGGTTCCAACCAATACTCGTCGAACAACCTTCGGTCGAAGATACGATTGCAATACTTCGAGGTCTTAAGCCCAGATACGAGGCACACCACGGAATTCGCATCCAAGACGGCGCACTCGTTGCAGCCGCGCAACTGAGCCACCGTTATATCCCAGACCGCTTCTTGCCAGACAAAGCGATTGACCTACTCGATGAAGCATCAAGTAAATTGTGTATAGACAACGATTCGATGCCTGTTGAACTCGACGAACTTCGTCGAAAAATTCTTCAACTTGAAATTGAACGCGAAGCGTTAAAGATTGAAAAAGACAGCGACTCTAAAGAACGTCTTGACAAAGTTTCTCTCGAAATTACTCCGTTAAGTGAACAAAACAATGAGATAACTGCTCGATGGGACATCGAAAAAGCCGAGTTAGAAGAAATCAGCGCAACCAAAACAGAAATCGATGCGAAACAAACTCAATTTGAACAAGCACAAAGAAGCGGCGACTTAGAAACAGCCGCGCGAATTCAATACGGCGAACTTCGAAGTCTCGACGATCGTTTACACGCTGCAGAGGCGCACTTAAAAGAACGACGCGAACGGGGCTTAAACATGGTTCGCGAAGAAGTTGACGCACACCAAATTGCAGAGGTTGTTGCAAGGTGGACCGGCATCCCTTCAACACGACTTAATGAAGGAGAGAAAGACAAACTATTACGTATGGAAGAGTCGATCGCAGGAAGAGTCATTGGGCAAAAAGAAGCCGTCACTGCAATTTCTGAAGCAGTACGTAGAAACCGCGCAGGACTCGGGGAAGCATCAAGACCAATTGGCTCTTTTTTATTCTTGGGTCCAACGGGCGTTGGTAAAACGGAACTTTGCAAAGCACTTGCAGAATTTCTATTCAACTCCGACGAAGCGATGATTCGTATTGACATGAGCGAATACATGGAACAACATTCAGTCGCGCGCTTAATTGGAGCGCCTCCCGGATATGTAGGATACGAAGAAGGAGGAAGACTTACTGAAGCCGTTCGACGACGCCCTTATTCCGTTGTGCTCCTTGATGAAATGGAAAAAGCACACGAAGACGTTTCAAATATTTTGCTTCAGGTTCTCGACGACGGGCATCTCACCGATGGGCACGGACGTAAAGTCGATTTCAAAAATACTATCGTTGTCATGACGAGTAACCTTGGGTCCTCTGAATTAGTTTCAATGAGTGAAGCCGGGAAAAGTGATTCCGAGATACGTGCACGTGTGCTTGAAATCCTTAAACACGCATTGCGCCCTGAACTGATCAACCGTATTGATGAAACCATTGTCTTCCACCAACTTTCGCGCGAACAACTTGGCGGTATCATCGAAATCCAGCTAAGCTTACTGCGAGAGCGACTTGCAGAACGCGGCCTTTCCCTTGAAATATCACGAAAAGCAACCGAAGCACTGTGCGATGAAGGATATGACCCACAATTTGGGGCACGACCGCTCAAGCGCGTTATCCAACATCGGCTTGAAAACCCAATCGCAACGGGCATTTTAAGCAGCGAGTACGAATCAGGCGACACAATCGAAGTGCAGGAAAAGGACGGAGATTTATCGTTTACAAAGGCAACAAAGGCAAAGTAATCGTACAATCAGAAGTATGACATTAACTTGCAAGACTGCTGGCGAATCACACGGCCCTTGTGGCATCGCACTCATCGAAGGTTTGCCCGCTGGACTTTCACTTGACATCGCATTCATAAACAGCGAACTCGCAAGAAGACAAGGTGGGTATGGAAGAGGCGCAAGACAAGCAATAGAAACTGACACTGTCACTTTTCTTTCGGGCGTACGGCTCGGCAAGACAACAGGCGCGCCGCTTGTTATTCAAATTGCAAACAAAGACAGCCGGCTTGATGATTTTGAAGCCACGCCACCAATACATAAACCGCGACCCGGTCATGCCGACCTTGCTGGTTCCATTAAATGGCTCACAAACGATTGCAGAAACACCCTTGAACGTGCAAGTGCGCGCGAGACCGCAGCAAGAACATGCGCGGGCGCAATCGCGCGTTGTTTACTACGCGAATTTAACATAGAAGTATTTGGGTTTGTTCGGGGCATGCTTGATGTAGTTGCGCCAACCGAAGTCACGCCTGAAAATTGGCGAGCAATTCGCGCATTGCGAGACGACTCTTCTACGAACTGCCCAGACGACGCTTCGTGCAAAGCTATTATTGCCAACATCCGTTCAGCAAAAGAAAACAAGGACACGGTTGGCGGCTTATGTGAAACACATGTGTTCGGTTGCCCACCAGGGCTTGGGTCATGCGTGCAGTGGAATGAAAAATTAGATTCCAAACTCGCCGGCGCAGTTGTCGGCATCCAAGCATTTAAGTCGGTCGAGATTGGGCTTGGTGC